>JAAYFC010000078.1 GCA_012728435.1 Clostridiales bacterium
CTACGGCGCGGACGCGCAAAAGAAGGTGTCCACCTTTGCGGACACCATTCTGTCCGAAGTGCGCAATATTGACGCGGGGGATGTGGGCGACAGCCTGTCCAAGCTGATTGGCGAGCTCAAATCCTTCGAGCACTCCGCCGAGCGGCCAAAGGGCTTGCGCGCGCTGTTCTCCAACACCAAAAAGCATATGGCGCAGGTGCAATCCCGTTTTGACGACGTGGCCGGCAATGTGGAAGGCATCGCGGGGTCGCTGGAGAACCATCAGGTTCAGCTGCTCAAGGACGTGTCCATGTTCAACCACCTGTATGACATGAACCTGGAGTACTTCCGCGAGCTCACCATGTACATCATCGCCGGTGAAAAGCGCCTGAAGGAAGTGCGGGAGAACGACATCGTCAAGCTTAAGGACATTGCGACAAAGAGCGGGGATACCCTGGATGCCCAGAAGGCGAGCGACCTGGAGCAGGCAGCCGACCGGTTTGAGAAAAAGCTGCATGATCTAAAGCTCACCCGCCAGATCAGCCTGCAGATGGCGCCGCAGATCCGCCTGCTTCAAAACAACAACTCCCTGCTCATTGAGCGCATCCAGTCCACCCTGGTCAACACCCTGCCCTTGTGGAAAAACCAAATGGTGCTGGCGGTAGGGATGGAGCATTCACGCCAAGCCATGCAGGCGCAGCGCGCCGTCACCGACATGACCAACGAGTTGCTTAAGAAGAACGCCGAAGCGCTCAAACAGGGCACCATTGAAACAGCCACGGAAGCTGAGCGCGGCATCATCGATATCGAAACCTTGGTTGAGACCAACAAATCCCTCATCGACACCATGAATGAGGTGGTTCGCATCCAGACCGAAGGCCGCCAGAAGCGCGCCGAAGCAGAGAAGACCTTGCGCCGCATGGAAGATGAGCTCAAACACCGCCTGTTGAATGGTTAACTGGTGAAACACACATGAAATCCAAGGCTGTTTTGGCGTTTATTGTGATGGTCATCTTGATGGTGGCCGCGTTCGCAATCGGCTCGTACCGTGTGTACTTTGATGAGCGCGTGCAGGGGGAATTGGCCCTTGGTTCCTTAAGCGATTTGCTGGCAGCCCGGATTGAAATGGGGCATAACCTGCTGACGGTTGCCAAGCGCCATCTAAAGGAGGACGATTCACTGCTGCGCGCTGTCATCCAGGACATGGATGTGTTGGATTCTGCCGATACCTTGAACGAAATCGCGGCTGCCAATGAGAAACTCTCAAAGGACAGCAAGGCGCTGCTGGACCACCTGCAAACGGTGCACAGTGTGATACAGGATGAGCGGGATTTTCGCTATGTGACGGGGCTTTTGCCCCGCGGGTTTGAGCAAAGCGCGCAGTGGGCTGACGCCAAGCAGTATAACGAGGCCGCTTCGGAGTTTAACACGCGCCTCAACCACACCGTCAACGGCCAGGTGGCTCGCCTTCTGGGCGTGGATGAGGCGGAGCGTTTTGGCCTGGAAGGGGCTGGCTTATGAAGCGTTTTACGTGCATCCTGCTTCTCATCGTCCTGTTCACCTTGCCCTTGACCTCCCTTGCCACGGAGGCAGCAGTAGCAGTAGAGGACTTGGCC
>JAAYFC010000079.1 GCA_012728435.1 Clostridiales bacterium
CTGCTCAGCCATGTTCCGGATTTCGATGATCGCATCCCGCTTCCCGGTTGCCGTTTTATAGCCTGATACGCCTTTTTCCAATCGCTCTTCAAAGAAGATCCAATCATCCTGCTTGTCAATGAAGTCCTGGCACTCGCGGCGCTGAAGCGGGATATCATCTTGTGGGTCTACCTGACCTTTTGTAGATACTCTGTACAGACATAACACGCGTTTCATGATTTGATTCTCCTTCTTTTCTCAAAGGCTGTCAGCAACATGCCGGCTATGTCCTGCCGAACCTGCGGGTTGGGCGTAGGATGGAACAGCAGTGTTACCAGACAGCCATTTGCGTTTATCGTGTTATGGGCTATCTGCACAGATGGTTTTGCGCTGATTTTGTTGTCAAGGTTCGCACGGAGTTTTAGACCGTGCCACCACGTTAACTCTCCTTGCATGTTAATGCAAGGAGATAAAGGCCTATTGGTAGTAATCATGCCATCTCCTTATAGTTTACCAGTAAATTTCACACCTTATGGACTAGCTGTCAGCTTTAGTGACTCAGAGTAATTTATGCATAAATCTGGTTCAAACGACAGTTGAATATAAAGATATTGCTTGCTATATCTGCGATTCAGAGCTAATGTCCAATTGCATGCAGTTTTGTATACTTATACAATTTTGTGTGCGCTGGAACGATGCAACATAGCCAGGGAGGACAGGAACGTTGAACTTGGAAAGCAAGCACGACCTCAAGGAGAAAATTCGACTGCGCTATAAGGGCGGGGATGTGGAGAACATGCACATGATCCCTGCCCGGATAAAGGAATCACTCTTTGATGAGAACACGGAAAAGAAGGTCTGCGCCTATTGCAGGGTATCCACGGATGACCCGCGGCAGACCTCCTCTTATGAACTGCAGAAGAATCATTATGAAGAATTTATCAAGGAACACCCTGGCTGGGTGCTGGTGGACATCTACGCCGATGAGGGCATTACTGGCACCTCGATGGACAAGCGGGACGAATTCAACCGGATGATCGCGGACTGCCGGCAGGGCAAGATTGAGTTGATTGTCTGTAAAAGCGTGGCGCGTTTTGCCAGAAATGTTGTTGATTCCATCCAGACTGTGCGCATGCTGCAGGACATGAAACCGCCCGTCGGCGTCTTTTTTGAAACAGAGCACATGAGCACGCTGGACAGCACCAGCGAGATGATGCTTGCGCTGCTGTCCATGACCGCACAGGAGGAAAGCCACAACAAGAGTGAAATCATGAACGTTTCCATTGAGCAGCGTTTCCGGCGCGGGGTGCTACTTACCCCACCGCTGCTGGGCTATGACTGGGACGAGAACCATCGCCTGACTGTCAACCCAGGTGAAGCAGCCACCATCCGGCTGGCATACGCAATGTTACTGGCCGGCTTTTCGAAGAAACAAATTGCTTCCCGGCTCAATGAACTGGGTCGGCCATCGAAACTGGGCAACATTCACTGGAACGGCGGCAGTGTGGCAGGGCTCCTGCGCAATGAGCGCTATTGCGGGGACGTGCTTGCCCGCAAGACCTTCACACCTAATTACCTCAATCATCGCTCCCGAAAGAACCGGCAGGACCGTAACCAGTACCTGTGGCGCAACCAGCATGAACCTATCGTGTCCTCTGAGGCCTGGCATGCCGCGCAGACGATTTTAAACATCTGCAAGAACGGGGGCTCAGGCTCCCTGCCCGCCTTGAGGGTTATCCGTGAAGGCGCCCTGCGGGGTTTTGTATCGGTGAACCGCCACCAGCACTGGGAGGACCCCGATGCCTTTATGCGCGCGTCCCTGAGCGCCTATGGCGGGGAGCTCAAAGAAGACGACGCGCCTGAAGACAGCGGCTCTCCCGATGAAGGGCAGTCCTCCAGGGGCTTTCAGGTGGTGCGCGCGGGGTTTTTCCAGGACCAGGCCCCGGCCGTCACGCTGTCGCGGAAGCTTCTGCACTTCAACACCCTGTGCCGGCAGCGGCTTGGGGCGCCCGAGACCATTGAGCTGCTGCTCAACCCGGTGGAACGGCTGCTGGCCATCCGCCCCTGTGCTGCGGACCACCCCAATGCCCTTCGCCTTGTGCGGACGGAAGAGGGAAAAAACAAAACCCATCCCTTGGGCGCGGCAGCCTTCACGGGATTGCTCATGGACCTCATGGGCTGGAACAGCGAATACCGCTACCGCCTCCGGGGCTATGTGCGCCGGGATGAGGGCGCAGCGGCCATGTTCTTTGACCTGTATGAGCCGGAGGTGCGGGTCCGGCTAAGTGACGCCGGGGGGCAGGTCAAGGAATTGAAAGGGTTTCCTTCCGAGTGGGCGGGCCAGTTTGGCCTGTCGGCGTTTGAGCGTTTCAATTGCGCCCGCTTGCCGGAGGATGGCCTGCGTGGCCTGGACGCCCCCGGGCACCCGGTGGACCTTCATGAACTGCCACGGTATACGCACGATGATGTGGCGGCGATTGTCCAGGAAATCGGGGTCGCAGGGAATAGAGAAGGCTTGGAGGCAGAACCGGAGGATGGGGGGGAGGTGAGGTGATCATGGACTACGAGTCAGCGGAAGAGGCTGCCCGGCGCTGGGGCGTTTCCGCCCGCTGGGTGCAGGCGCTGTGCCATGGGCGTCGGATTCCTGGCCGCAGCGTCTGGGCAGGGTCTGGCTGATCCCCCGGGGGGCGCAGAAGCCGGCCGACCTGCGGGTCACGGCACGCCGGCGCGAAAAGCAGGGACAGCAAAGGGGAGAATGAAAGGAGTGCTTGCACGATGGACTATCAGGATGTTTTTCAGGAGGATACCGAATTCAGTTTTGAGGGCTACCAGGTGGTGCGGCGGGAATTCTTCGCGCACACCCTTGAGCCCGCGCTCACGATCCGGGGGAATTCCATCTTCTTCAACACCGCCTGCATCCGCAAATGCGAAAGCGTGGTATATGTCCAGCTGCTCATCAACCAGGAGCAGAAGAAGATCGTGATCCGCCCCTGCGGCGAGGATGACAAGGACGCGGTGCGCTGGTGCATTGTCAAGGGCGAGAGCCGGAGGACGCGGACAATCAAGAGCGACATCTTTTCCAGCATGCTGTACGACCTGATGGGCTGGGACAGCACCTACCGCTACAAGCTGCTGGGAACGACCTTTGAGTTCCAGGGGCAGTGCCACTACCTGTTTGACCTGACGGCGACAGAGGTGTACATGAACCAGAGCCGGACGGTGGACGAGAACGGAAAGGTCAACTACTCGCGGAAAGCGTTCTACCCGGAGAAATGGAAGGAAACTTTTGGCCTGCCGGTGACGGAGCACGCGCAGTATACGAAAATCGATCTGTTTGACGGGTTTGCGACCTTCAACGTGGCTGGTGGGAAGAAGCAGCCAGAGCAGGAGGCGGAGCAGCAAACCGGCCAGGAAGGCGAAAAGGGCGGGGTGATCCGCTATGCCTGAGGAGAAGGATATCAAGATGCAGGCGCCGGAGGTCAGCGCCCCGGCCCCAAGCCGGCAAGGCTACGGGCTGACCGTCTGCCTGGTCTGGAACCGCCTGCTTATTCACCGCAAGACCATCCGCGCGCTGGGCGATCCCAGCCGGGTGCGCCTGCTCATCAATCCGGAGACGAGGCGCTTCTGCGTCCAGGGCTGCGATGAAAAGGAAGCCTGCTCCTTTGCAGTCCCCCGGGAGATGGCGCCTGTGTATGACCCCTTCTACATCCACAGCAAATTCCTCTTGGGCAGGATTTATGCCATGATGGATTGGGATCCGGGCCATTCCTACCGGGTCTTCGGCAAGTACGACGCCGGCACCCAGGTCATGGACTTTGACCTGAACCGCTTTGTGCGGGTACATGGGGACGAGCGCCTGGAGAAC
>JAAYFC010000080.1 GCA_012728435.1 Clostridiales bacterium
GTCGCCATCCCGGACTTCACCCTGGGCCGCTGGCTGCAACCCCGGGAGAAGGCGGAAGGAAAATACGCGCTGGACGAATAACCAGCGCGCGTCATCAACAGTTATCCAACTTATGCCATGCCGTCACGGCATGGTTTTTAATGACTCAATTGGCGGCAGGGAGGCTTCCGGCACACCCTGCGCCTTCAACGCCTCGAAATATCCGTTTAAGTAGTCCGTATCGCAAAACACCTCAAGCGCGATCACCTTGCCCCAGGAGATGGTGATTACATGCACGCCGCGGTTGCGATAGCGCGTGCCAGCGCGGTCGCTCAGGCTGTCCGTCCACTCCAGCATGGCCACCGTGCGCCAGGGGAAGCCGCTGACAGCCACCTTCTCAATCTGAAAGGCAAGGTCCGGCATCAGCACCCTTAAGCGCTCATACCACAGATAGATATCCTCTATCCTCGTGCGCAGGCCCGCCAGGGGATGCCCCTCCCCTGAAAACCAGTGGCTCACCCCGGTTTTCCGGAACTGCCGGGTGATGACCTCCACCCGGCCCGCATTCAAGGCCTCAAAGGACTTGATCAGCTTGCGCTTCACAATGGCGTGATACATAGGGCCTCCCTTCCTGTGACACCTCTTTAAAAAGGTGCCGCTTCGTCTGATACCAGTCTACCCTGATAGTCAGACGGCAGAAAGAGAAACAGGGAAAAGACAAATCAGGACAAGCCCATCAACGCTGCCTTTAACAAGGGCGAATTCATGGTACACTAGGGGGCAGCCGGCTTTCCGGCAGGAAAATAAGGGAGAAGCAGCTATGTTAAAAAAGCAGGGTATAAGGGACTATGCCATCATGACCCTTGGCATTGTCATCACGGCAATCGGGGTGTATTTCCTGAAGTTTCCCAACAATTTCTCAACCGGCGGCGTCACGGGGATCTCCGTCATCTTTGCCCACTTAATCCCCGGCATCTCAGCGACGGGGCTGGCCAACCTGCTCAACCTGGTGCTGCTGGTGCTGGGTGTGGTTGTGATTGGCCGGGACTTTGGCGTGAAGACCATTTATTGTACGCTTCTGCTCACCGCCCTGCTCTTCTTGTTTGAGCGCTTGATCCCCCTTACACAGCCCTTAACCGACCAGCCCTTTATGGAATTGATGTTCTCCATGGTGCTCTTCGCGGTGGGCGCGGCGCTTCTGTTTAATGTGGGCGCCTCCAGTGGCGGCACGGATATCATCGCCATGGTGCTTAAAAAATATACCAGGATTTATAGCATCGGCACAGCGCTGCTGCTGGTGGACGTCGCGGCGACGGTTGCGGCCTTCTTCGTGTTTGATATCAAAACAGGCCTGTTTTCGCTGTTTGGGCTGTTCACCTGGGGCGCCCTGCTGCAGGGCACCTTAAACGCCCTGCGCCAGCAGCGCTATTTCCACATCATCACCACTGACGCGGAGATGATCCGCCAGTTTATCATCAGCAACATCGGCCGCAGTGCCACCCTGTTTGACGGCCATGGCGCTTTCACGGGCGAGGAGCGCAGCCTGATTATGACGGTGGTTAACTCCAAGGAGGCGGTGGAACTGCGCAGCTTCATCAAGGAAAAAAGCCCCAACTCCTTCATGCTGGTCACCAACACCAACGACGTGGTGGGCAAGGGCTTCCGTAGCATGATGTAAAGCAAATACCCCGCGCCTTTTCTTGCGCCGCCCGCCCCGCTGTGATAGAGTAAATGCAGAAAAATACGAATAAAACATCAAAGGAGTTGTTGATATGACCAAAGGCATCACCCCCATCGTTGCAAAGAAGGCACCCGCTGCGCTTGGCCCCTATTCCGCTGGGATGGCCTACCAGAACCTGCTGTTTTTATCCGGCCAGACGCCGATTGACCCCAGCACCGGGGACTTGGTATCAGGCGGCATTGCCGAGCAGACCGCGCAGGTCATCAACAACCTGGAAGCGGTGCTGGAAGCCGCCGGCAGCGGCTTTGACAAGGTGATCAAGACCACCTGCTTTTTAACTGATATGGGCAATTTTGCCGCCTTTAACGAGGTCTACGGCAAGGCTTTCATCAGCAAGCCCGCCCGCTCCACTGTGGCGGTGCGCGCCCTGCCCAAAAACGCGCTGGTGGAGATTGAGCTGATTGCCTGCCGCGACTAGGCCTTATCTCGCATGATTCCTGCCTTGCCCCCTGCGGGCATGGCGCCTGATACTTTTATAAATGGATACGGGAGGGACCCATGCTGTTTTATTGTCACCCGGTCTGCACCACCTGCAAAAAGGCCCGGGATTTCCTCAACAAGCACCAGCTCCACTTTGTAGAGCTGGACATCAGAGAGCACCACCCAAACGCGGAGGAGTTGCGCGCATGGCACCAGAAAAGCGGCCTGCCGCTCAAGCGCTTTTTCAACACCAGCGGGCAGCTGTACCGTGGGATGGGGCTGTCTGCCCGGCTGATGGAAATGAGCGAGCAGGAGCAGCTGGACATCCTGGCCACAGACGGCATGATGGTGCGCCGCCCTGTCCTGGTGGACGGGGATACCGTGCTGGTCGGCTTTCATGAGCAGACCTGGGCGGACGCGCTCTTAAAGGGCTAGGCTGTGCCGCTGTCCATCATCAAGGGTGATATCACCCAGGTACGCGCGGACGCGCTGGTGAACGCTGCCAATGAGTGGCTGCGGGAGGGCGGCGGCGTCTGCGGCGCGCTGTTTAAAAAGGCGGGACGGCAGCAGATGAAGGCAGCCTGCGAGCAGCTGGGCGGCTGCGCGGTGGGCCAGTCCGTCGTCACACCCGCCTTTGATTTGCCCGCGCGCTATGTGATCCACGCGGTGGGGCCCATGTATCAGGACGGCCAGCGGGGCGAGGAAGCGCTGCTGCAAAGCGCCTACCACAGCGCCCTGGCGCTGGCAAGCAATCTGGGCTTGCGCTCTATCGCCTTTCCCTTAATCTCCTCTGGCATCTACGGTTATCCCAAGCAGGAAGCCCTGCAGGTCGCCAAGCGCAGCATCCGTGCGTTTCTTAACACACAGGAGGAGGAGCTGCACGTCACCCTGGTGCTGTATAACCAGGCGGACGCGCAGCTGGACCCGCAGCTGCGTAAGCTTTTAAGCGAGCTGATCAAAAACGCACAGCTGTCTGAGGCGCACAGACTACACCGTGAAGCCGCTGCCAGTCGGGACATACGCTATTTGCGCAGCATAGCTGCTGATGAAGCCCTAAAAAGCCAGGAACATGATCTGCTGATGGCGCAGCCCGCTGCAGCCTATGGCTTGGAGGAATTGATTGGCCGGATGGACGAGGGCTTCTCTGCCTCCTTACTCAAATTGATTGACAAAAAGGGCTTGACGGACGCCCAGGTTTACAAAAGGGCCAACCTGGACCGCAAGCATTTCTCCAAAATCCGCAGCAACCCCAACTACACGCCCAGCAAGCTGACGGTGTTGGCGCTGGTGATCGCACTGCAGCTGCGCCGCGATGAAGCGGAGGATTTGCTCTCCCGCGCGGGCTTTGCCCTCTCCCCCAGCCACAAGACGGATATCATCGTAGGGCACTTCATCGACCAGCAGGTCTACAGCATTGACACCATCAACACCGCCCTCTTCGCCTTTGACCAAAGCCTTTTGGGGGCAAAATAAGACGCAGCGCCCAGCACACAAGGGCCCGCGGCGGCGAAGCAAAACCGGCCCATGACTGCCTTCACGGGTGCGCTTATACTTGACGAAAGCATTAACGCACTCATGGGCAGAGCAATTTTTAGTCACCCGCGAAGACGAGTGAAGGAGGTGTAGTCGTAGCCTACGCTGACTGAATGAGTCAAAGCGGTGGCGAAAAAGGGCCTGCTCATGGAAGCGTTAAAGATTGAGTCTAGTATTAACGTTGTATTTGTCGCCTGACGGGCGACCATTTCATACTCAAATTGAACTATCCTTCAATCAACACAAAGATTGGAGGATGTTTACATGACGAACAACTTGACAGAACTGGTGTACATCTTGGACCGCAGCGGCTCCATGGCGGGGCTGGAAGGCGATACCATTGGCGGGTTCAACGCCCTGCTCACAAAGCAGCAGGGCCTGCCCGGGGATGCCCGCGTCACGACTGTGCTTTTTGATGACCGGTATGAGCTGCTGCACGACCGCCTGGACGTGAAGGCAGTAAAGCACATCACACAGGAGGAGTACTACGTGCGCGGCTGTACCGCCCTGCTGGATGCCATGGGCAGAACCATTAAAAAGGTGGATGGCGTGATGGCTGGCACCGCGCCTGAACATCGCCCGGACAGGGTGCTCTTTGTCATCATCACCGACGGCATGGAGAACGCCAGCCGCAACTTCACCGCCGCGCAGGTGCAAACCCTGGTCAGCGCGCGGCGGGAGATGGGCTGGGAGTTTATGTTCCTGGGCGCCAACATGGACGCCATCGCGGCCGCGAAGGAAATGGGCATCAACCCGGATTTGGCGCAGAATTACACCAATGACCCGCAGGGCGTCGCGATGAATTATCAGGCCATCGACTACGCCACCACACAGTTCCGCGGCGTGGGTCAGGTGCCGCGCGACTGGAGCCAGACCATCAAGGAGCGGGAAACCCGCAAATAAGCGCCTGTACCCTGGCAGGAAGGGCCCGTGCCCTTCCTGCCTTTCTTGACCCTGATTCCCGCCCATGATAGGATGAAAACAGAATTGGATGAGGTGAGCTACATGGAAAAATCCTATCTTTGCGAGGGCACCATCGTGCACGAGGCTGCCGTGCAAGCTGTGCACGGGCAGATGCTCAGCGAGGCTCTGTTTTCCGACGCCGCCAATTTCTTTAAGGTAATGGGCGACGGCACGCGCTTTCGCATCCTCTTTGCGCTCAACATCCACGAGCTGTGCGTGTGCGACCTGGCCAACCTGCTGGGGATGAGCATCTCCGCCGTCAGCCACCAGCTGGCCAGGCTTAGGGACAACAAGCTGGTCAAAAGCCGCCGGGACGGCAAAAACGTATTTTACAGCCTGGCGGACGACCATGTCAGCCAGATGCTGAAAGGCTGCGTGGAGCACGCGATGGAGGATGTGCACCAATCCTACTAAACGCAAAGAACGAAGGACCGGGCCTCAAGCACAGCCCGGTCCTTTTCTTTTTACTTTCTACTCTTCATTAACCTGGCTTTCTCATCCTCTACTTCAGGCTTAAGAGCAGTGTTCTTTAAACCTAAGGCTCATCGTCCTTAACTTCCGGATTCACTGCTTCTGTATCTATCAATGCCTCTGGAGTTCTTCATTTAACAGCACTTCTTTCGGGCGGCTGTTGATGATGTATCCGCCAAAGGCCAGGGAGAATACGCCGATTAAGGCACAGAACCCCGCCAGGACGCTAAATGCGGTCATATAGGTGCCATTGATGATGTAATTATAGGCATCTCCGCCCACATACACATTGGTTTGAAAATAGCTGCCATTGTAGTAATTGGTGTATTTGTCATGGGCCTCGCTGGCAAAATAGAAACAGGCGACAAAGGTGACCACTGAAAGGATAATCAGAAAAATACCTAGTTTCCTCATTGAAGTGCCTCCAACAGAGCCTCCACCGCGTCCCGGGGGAAGTCCGCGCCCAGGTCCTCCTGAAGCAGGCCGCGCAGGAAGGCCTTTGCTGGCGCGCCCTGGGGCAGCATGAAGCCGCTTTCCCTTAACATATCCTCCGCCACGATGCGGATGGATTGTTTCAAGGCCTGTGCCAGCTGTGCCTGAACGGGCGAGGCCGGAGCACTGATGACTGCGTCCATCGCAGCCTCCTGGCGCGCTTTGGCATCAAGCAGGGTGCTCAGGGCGGCGCAGACCGCCTCCTCCTTTGGCTGCTGGGGCGGGAAGTTGAAGGGCACCTTGGAGATGGCCCCGGAGGGGCAGGCATCCACACAGGCCCGGCAGGCGTCCAGGCAGCGGCTGGCGTCAATCTGCCCGTCATCGGTGTTGGTGGCCCCGGTGGGGCAGACAAAAAGGCACAGGCAGTCCTTGGTGCACAGGCGGATGTTGCGTACAGCTTTCATCTTATGCCCCCCTTTTGACCTGGTTGAATTTGAAGCGGGGCACCTTGCACACCGGGCAGATCTCCGGCGCTTCCTCCCCGACAAAGATGAAGCCGCAGGCCTCGCAGACGAAGATCTTGTCGTTCTCAAACGCCTTGTCCCCGTCCTTTTGGTAGCGGTTTATGATGTTGGCCTGGATCTTGGTGACCTTCTCGCCCCAGGTTAAGGCGCGCAGCGCGCCCCGGTCGCCCGCCTCACGCGCGGCGTTGAAGGCGGCGATATAGCGGGTGGAGATGTCCTCGTTGAGCAGCTGGTGCGCTGTTTTCATATCCCCGCTTGCCTCGTTGCGCTGCTCAAAATAGGCGCCAATGCGGGCACACAGGCTGGCCATTGGCGCATTATGCTGTTTGCTTGCTGCCTTAGCCAGGTTGCTGATCATGATGGCGCGCTGCTTCATGTCCTGGTTCTTGCCCTTCACGCTTTCGTTTGCTGCAGGCTGGGCAAAAGCAGGCGCTGGCTCGTCGCCGCCCTCCAACTCAAACATGGATTTGTCCGCGCCGCAAATGGGGCAAACCCAGTCCTCCGGCAGGTCTAAAAAGCGGGTGCCCGGCGCGATGCCCTGGCTTTTGTCGCCGTCCTTTTCGTCATAATCGTAGCCGCATACGCTGCATACATACTTTCGCAAACCGTCTCATCCCTTCCTCCGCGTAAGGCAAACCCCTTTGCGGATATGTTTTTGTTTGCACCCATCTTAAACGTTTACGGGCGCCTTGTAAAGCCTTGCGATAATCCATCGGAAACAATGCGTTTTTCTCTTGACAGTTGAGCGGTCATTCAACTATAATGGGCATGGTTGAATGAGTATTCAAGTATCAGGAGGACGTCGCCATGACATCTGCCTTTAGAATCAGAAACCTGGGCTGCGCCAGCTGCGCCGCCAAGATGGAGAAGCGCATCTGCGCCTTGCCGGGGGTGAAAACTGCCCGGGTTAACTTTCTCACCCAGCGCTTAACGCTGGAGGCGGACGACCAGAGGATGCCCGAGCTGGCCCAGCAGGCCGCTGACATCATCCGCAGGATCGAGCCGGACGCGAAGCTGATGGTGCCCGCCCGCTAACCCAATGAACAAACGCATCCTTCGCATTCCCCTTGCCCTGCTGCTGCTATTAGCGGGGCTTTTGCTGCGCTCACATGAGGTTCCCAGCATCACCCTCATCATCCTGGCCTACCTGATTGCGGGCGCAGATGTGCTGTACACCGCCGTGCGCGGCGTGCTGGCCGGGCAGGTATTTGATGAGAATTTTCTGATGTCCTTAGCCACGGTGGGCGCCATCATCATTGGCGAGCACGCCGAGGCCGTGGCTGTGATGGTGTTCTTCCAGACGGGCGAGCTGTTTGAGCACTACGCGCTGGACAAATCCCGCCGCGCTATCGTAAGCGCGATGGACCTGCTGCCCGAGCGCGCCAATTTGCTTAAAGACGACGGCCAAACCCAGGAGGTGGCGCCAGAGGACATCAAGGTGGGCGACCGCATCCTGGTGCGCCCGGGCGAGCGGCTGCCGCTGGACGGCGTGGTCCTCTCTGGCGTCAGCCAATTGGATACCGCTGCCTTAACCGGCGAGGCCCTGCCGCGGGAAGCCCGCACGGGGGACGAGGTCTTAAGCGGCTGCGTTAATATAACGGGTGTGTTGACCATCAAAGTCACCAAACCCTTTGAGCAATCCACCGTCAGCCGGATTTTGGAGATGGTGGAGACCGCCACGGACAAAAAGTCCAGGCAGGAGAGCTTCATCACCCGCTTTTCCGCCATCTACACCCCTGCCGTGGTGATCCTGGCGCTGCTGTTGGCCTTTGTGCCGCCGCTTTTCATCCCTGGCGCGCAGCTGGCCGACTGGGTCTATCGCGCGCTGAACTTCCTGGTGGTGTCCTGCCCCTGCGCGCTGGTCATCTCCATCCCGCTGGCCTTTTTTGGCGGGATTGGCGGCGCCTCCCGCGCGGGCATTTTGACCAAGGGCTCCAACTACCTGGAAGCCTTGGCCAAGGCGGATACCTTCGTGTTTGACAAGACGGGCACCCTGACCCGCGGCCGCTTCACCGTCAGCCAGGTAACAGCGAAGGGCATCCCGGAAACGGAGCTGCTGCGCCTGGCCGCCCACGCGGAAACGCACTCGCTGCACCCCATTGCGGACGCCATCAAAAAGGCCTACGGGCAGCCGCTGAACCCCGCGGCGGTGGGTGAGGTACAGGAGATGCCCGGCGGCGGTGTTTACGCCTTGGTGGACGGGCAAACGGTGCTGCTGGGCAACGCCCGGCTGATGGCGCAGCATGGCATCAAATTGGAAGACGCGAAGGACATGCTCACCACCAGCCATGTGGCGCTAAACGGCAGCTATCTGGGCTATATCCAGGTGGCGGATACCACCAAGCCCTGTGCGCAGGAAGCCTTGTCCCGCCTGCGGGCGCAGGGCATCCGCAAGCTGGTGATGCTGACGGGGGACAATGAGCAAACCGGCACAAAAGTGGCGCGGGAATTGGGCATTGACGTCGTCCACGCCGGCCTTCTGCCCCAGGACAAGGTCCAAAAGGTGGAGGACATGCTGGAGGCACCCGGCCGTAAGGGCAGCCTGGTTTTTGCGGGGGACGGCGTCAATGACGCGCCCGTTTTGGCGCGGGCGGACGTGGGTTTTGCCATGGGCGCCATGGGCTCTGACGCCGCAATCGAAGCGGCTGACATCGTAATTATGAATGATGACCCCTGCAAGATGGCCTCGGCCCTTGCCATCGCCAAGAAAACCGTGCGCATCGCCAAGCAAAACGCCGTCTTCGCAATTGGCGTGAAGGCGGGCGTGCTCATCCTGTCCACACTGGGCTTATCCACGCTTTGGATGGCGGTATTCGCCGATGTGGGCGTGGCCGTGCTGGCCATCCTCAACGCCATGCGCGCGCTGCGGGTGCCGCCTTATTGCCAGACCTGCGCGGCGCCCAGGGTGTAGGGAGGGAGAGGGGAGACGGGAACGCCCACCTTTTTTGAAAAAGGATGGGACCAAAAACTATAGAATGATAAAAGGCATGGGGTTGTTGAAACCACATGCCTTTACTGTTCTGGTATCAAGAAGTCAGCGCCTGGATTGACGAGGTGTACCTTGTCAATGAAAAAATGAGAAAGAGAGAAGGAGGGCTGTCAATCCAGGCGCTATTAGTCTTATCGAAGCCCCTTGTCATAGGGCACGCCGCTGGCGCGCGGCGCCTGAGAGCGCTTGCTGGTGAAGGCCAGGGCAATCAGGGTGGCGATAAAGGGCACCATTTTGTAGATGTCACTGGGGATGCCCAGATCGCGCAGGAAGGGGATGCCGGAGTAGGCCGAGGCGATGGTTTTCATCAGGCCAAAGAAGAAGGCCGCGCCCAGGATGCGCAGGGGCTTCCACTGGCCGAAAATCAGCACCGCCAGCGCTAAGAAGCCATAGCCACTCACCGTGGCGTTGAAGTTGGTGGAGGTGGGAATCACATACACCAGCCCCCCCAGGCCTGCCAGAGCCCCGGAGATGACGACCCCTGCATAGCGGATTTTGTAGACGTTGATGCCCACGCTGTCCGCTGCCTGGGGGTGCTCGCCGCAGGCGCGCAGGCGCAGGCCAAAGCGGGTGCGGTACAGCACAAAGGCCGCAATCCCAAAGATGATAAAGCCGATGTAGGTGGTGATGTACGCGTTTTGGAAGAGCAAACGCCCCAAAATGGGGATGTCGCCTAAGAAGGGCACCTTCTCAATCCGGAAGGTGTTGGTGAACTGCACCTGCTGGACACCGTTTGGTTGAATCATGCGCGCCAGGTAGATGGCGCTGGCCGGCGCAATCATGTTCAGCGCCGTACCGGAGATGGTCTGGTCACTGCGCAGGTTAATCGCCGCATAGGCGTGCAGCAGGGAGAAGAGGGCGCCGGTGACGATGGCCACCGCGATGGCGATGAGCAGCAAAATCTGTCCGCTCATCCCGCTTTGCAGCAGGCTGATGAGCAGGATGGAGGTGAAGGCGCCGGCAACCATGATGCCCTCCAGCGCGATGTTCACTACGCCAGATCGCTCAGAGAACATCCCGCCCAGTGCCACAATCAACAGGGGGATGGAGAAGAACATCATCTGTTGTACCAGGAAATAGACAGCATCCATCAGGCAGTCACCTCCTTGCTGCTTTGTTTGTCTTTCTTGGTTTTACGCTTGCCAATCTTTGCGATAAGGTCCCGCACTAAGAGGGAGAAGGCGCTGAAGTAGATGATCAGGCCGATGATGACCTCGATGATCTCCTTCATATACTTCAGGGACTGCAGGTAAAAGCCCCCCACAGTAATGTGGGCAATGAACAACCCCGAGAAGATGATGCCCAGGGGGTTGGACATGCCCAGTAAGGCCACCGCGATACCGGTGAAGCCCTGTGCCGCCAGCACCTCCTCCACGTGGATGTGCATGCCGCTGGCCGGGGCTAAGTACATCAGGGTGCCTGCCGTGCCAGCCAATGCGCCTGCAATCGCCATGGAGGTGATGATCGCCCGGTTTTCAGAGATACCGGCATAGCGGCTGGCATGGCGGTTATAGCCGCAGGCCTTCAGCTCAAAGCCGAAGGTGGTTTTGTTGAGGATGATGTACATCAAAACCGCCAAGCCAATGGCGATTAAGATGCCTGCGTTGACCGCGCTGGGGTCGTTGAGGCGGCCCTTGGCGATGTAGAAAATCCTGTCCAGCCCAGCCTTAGGGATGACCGCGCTGGCAGCCACGTTCACCGTCTGGTTTTTTAAGGAGTCAAAGAGATGGGAGTTCTTCACCATATAGTTGATGCCATACAAGGCAATATAGTTGAGCATAATGGAGGTGATGACCTCATGCACGTTGAGCAGGGCTTTGAACACCCCCACAATCATGCCCCACAGCATGCCCGCCGCAGCCCCCATGATCAGCGCCACAACCCAGTGCAGGCCGCCTGGCAGGAAGGTCCAGGTGACGCCTACGTAGATGGACACAAAGCCGCCCACCATCAATTGCCCTGTAGCGCCGATGTTGAACATGCCGGTTTTGAAGGCAAAGCCCACCGCCAGCCCCGTCATGATGATGGGGGTGGCGTAGTACAGCACCTGGCCCACCCCCTTCATCCCGTTGTTCCAGCCGCCGATTAAGATGGTTGTCAAGCCTTTGAGGGCGCTGCTTGGATTGGAAAACAGCAGGATGACAAAGCCTGCGATGAGGCCAGCCAGGATGGCCACCAGGGAGGCGGACATGCTGGACAGACTTTTTCTTATTTTACTCATGCGTACTCCTCCTGCCGTTTGCTACCGGACATGTACAGGCCCAGCTCCTGCGGCGTGGTCTGCTTGGGATCCAGTTCCGCCACGATTTCCCCCTCATAGATGACCAGGATGCGGTCCGCCAGCTGGAAGACCTCGTCCAGTTCAAGGGAGATCAGCAAGATGGCTTTGCCTTCGTCCCGCACCTTGACCAATTGCTCGTGGATGTAGAGCATGGCGCCCACGTCCAGCCCGCGGGTGGGCTGCACAGCAATTAAGACCTCCGGGTCGATGTCAATCTCCCTGGCGATGATGGCCTTTTGCTGATTGCCGCCGGACATGCTGCGCGCGGAGGTATCTGCGCCCTGACCGGAGCGGATGTCAAAGCGTTCTATCAACCCTTCCGCGTAGCTGCGCACCTTGTCAAAGCGGATGAAGCCGTGGCGCTGCATCTCTATCGTCTTGTAGCGCTTTAAGGAGAGGTTTTGCTGCAGGTCGTAATCCAGCACCAGGCCGTGCTTATGCCTGTCCTCCGGGATGTGCGCAAGCCCCGCTTTTATGCGCTTTTGGATGGACTGGTGATCAATGGGAGCCTGGTTTAACTTGATCTCCCCCGTGGAGGGCATCAGGCCGGTTATGGCATAGACCAATTCACTCTGGCCGTTGCCGTCAATGCCGGCGATGCACACGATCTCGCCCTTGTACACATCAAAGGAGACATTGTTGACGGCCTTTTTGTCGCCGTGGCTGCCCTCCACGCTCAGCCTGCGCACATGCAGGGCGGGTTCACCAGGTTGTGCCGGTTGTTTGTCGATCTTGAAATCCACCTTGTGGCCCACCATCATCTCCGCCAACTCCTGGGGGCTGGAGGATTTCACGTCCACCGTGCCAATGTACTTGCCTTTGCGCAGCACAGTGCAGCGGTCTGCCACAGCCATGATCTCCGCCAGTTTGTGGGTGATGAACAGGATGGACTTGCCCTCTGCCGCCAGGGAGCGCATGATGCGCATCAATTCGTCAATCTCCTGCGGGGTGAGCACCGCGGTGGGCTCATCAAAAATCAGGATTTCGTTATCGCGGTAGAGCATCTTAAGGATTTCAACGCGTTGCTGCATGCCCACCGTGATGTCCTCAATCAGGGCGTCAGGCTTAATCAGCAGGCCGTACTGCTCTGACAGCGTCATCACCTTTTGGCGCGCCTCGTCCATGTGCAGCGTGCCGTGCCGGGTGGTTTCCACCCCCAGCACGATGTTTTCAAGCACGGTGAAATTATGCACCAGCTTAAAATGCTGGTGTACCATGCCGATGCCCAGCTCGTTGGCATCGTTGGGGTCCTTCACTAAAACAGGCACGCCGTCCTTTAAAATCTGGCCTTCCTCAGCCTGGTACAAGCCAAACAGGATGCTCATCAGGGTGGACTTGCCGGCGCCGTTCTCACCCAACAGGGCGTGGATTTCCCCCCGCTTTAGCTGAAGGGTGATGTTGTCATTGGCCTTGATGCCTGGAAACACCTTGGTAATATTAATCATCTGGATGATATAGTCACTCATGATTCATCACAATTCCCATCTATGTAGGTATGAAAAACCGGCTGCCCGTTTGCGGGCAGCCGGTGAGTTGAATTACTTAATCTCAGTGACGGTCATGCGCTCTACGGGGATGAATTCTGGAGAACCCTTGGCGTCTGCGGGAGCATCAGAATCTTTAAGCAGTTTGATCTCGTCCGCGACCAGCTTGGCGAAGATGGCGTCGTAGTCCGCCTGGGAGAAGGTCTTGAAGCGGGAGGTGGCCATGGGCAGCTCCACGCCGTCCAGCTTGGCATCCTTCACCAGGGCCTGCCCGCCGGGGAATTCGCCGGCATAGAAGGCGGCCAGGGTCTGCTCAACCGCGGAAGCCAAGCCCTTGGCGGCGGAGGTGAGGATGGTTTCAGACTGGCTGCTCTGGTCCACGTCCACGCCGATGACCTTGCCGTCGGCTGCTTCCGCAGCGGCCATGACAGAGTCACCCACGGCGCCGCCGCAGGCAAAGACGACCTCAATGCCGTTCGCATACCAGGAGGCGGCCAGGGCCTGGGCCTCGGGGGTGGCAGCAAAGCCGCCGGTGTAGTGGTAGTTCATCACCAGGTCCTTGATGTCCATTTCGGCAGCCGCCATCTCGGCGCCCTGGACGAAGCCATAGCCAAAGCGGACAACGGCGGGAACGGCCATGCCGCCCATGAAGCCCAGCTTGGTGTAGCCATCCTTCACTGCGGCATAGCCGGCCAAAAAGCCCGCCTGCTCCTCAGCAAAGACGATGCCAACGGCGTTCTGCTCGGTGCGGAACTCGGGCAGGCTCAAGTCGCCGTCGTTGGGGTTGCCATCGATCAGGATAAAATGCACGTCAGGATACATGTCCTGAGCCTTGAAAACGGGCACCTCAAACAGGTAGCCGGGGGTGACGATGACCTTGGCACCGCCGTTGACAGCTTGCTCAATGAAGTCCAGGTAGATATCCGTGGACTGAGCGCTGGGCTGGTAGTAGTGATAGGTCTTGCCGTTCGCCTCTGCGTAGGCAACGATGCCCTCCCAGGATCCCTGGTTAAAGCTCTTGTCGTCGATGGTGCCGAGGTCGGTGACCATCGCGATTTCGTAGGTTCCCTCCGCCAAAGCGAAGACAGGCAACGCCAGTGCCAGGATCAATACAAGGGCCAAAAGTTTCCTCATGAATGGTTCCTCCTTATTTTTAGCTGTAGAAACTGAGTTTCTAAGTAGGGTTATTATACCACCAAAACGGACAATGTTCAAGATTTTACCTTGATTTGATTACATCAAGATGTTGTAGGTGGTCATGCAACAGAGAAAGACGAAAGGCCATGCAGCGCTTGCTACAATGGGCTTGTTTTGCCAGCAGTTAGAATCGGGATGCTCGGCTGAGCGTTTGTTAGCCAGGTTTTCGAGGTTTTCCTGAAATTATTCCTAAGTTCTTTTAATCCAATCACTTCCTTCACTTCAGCAGATGATTCAATTCCTTTCTGTGTTGGTTTGCTCCTGAGCAGTTGGGCACAGTTAACAATCTGGCCATTCGCTTTCATGGCACGCAGCTCAGCCTTGTTCTTCTGTGACCACCCCTATCCATGCTTTCTATCCTCCAGAGCCCACCGTCATGCAGCATCAGCCACTTTCTGATAACAGTAGGAAGCGCCAAAACGGCTTTACTCCAAGCGATCATCCGTCTATTCTAAAGTGGCGATTTAGATTAGCCAGAAAATCCCCCGGGCAGTCACATGGAGGAACATGAGCATCTACATCAACCAGGCCATTGAGCCCACCATTCAGCAAATCTCCAGCACTTTTCCGGTGCTGCTGCTGACCGGACCCAGGCGGGTGGGCAAAACCACCATGCTGCGGCGTTTGGCAGAGCAGGGGCGGCGCTATGTCAGCTTGAAAACCAGCGTTGGCACAGGCAAAATGCTGTGCATGGCCAGCGATGTGATACCTTTTGATCAGAAGAACTGGTTCGTACCGGCCTGGGTGGTGTGAGAGGTCTTGAAAAGGGTGTATGAGAGTTGCGGTGGTTGTTCTATTTCAAAACTAAAGGTTTCGGCACTTGACAACAGGAGTAACAATAATTCGAATGGGAGTAATGATTCTTGTCAACTATAATCATCGGTGAGCAGGTCGTTTTGCGTCAGCAGAAAGCTGAGGACGCTGCCTTTTTCGCGCATTGGTACAATGACAGGGACATCATGTTCAAATGTGGTTTTACCAAAGAAACAACGATAGAACAGGAAATAGAGAGAATCGAACGTAGGCGCAGTCTGGGCGATGAAGTTTGGTTCACAGTGACAACGAATGACGGCAAAATAGTAGGCGAAACTGGTCTATTACGCATGTGGCCAGCGTGGCATTGTACTGACCTGTCGATTATTCTCCCGGACCCGGCAACTCATGGAAAAGGGTATGGGAAGGAAACGATAAACCTGATGATAGATTTAGCGTTTTCGCATTTTGACATGAACCGCATCTCAATTGGTGTAGTCGGTCAAAATCACGCAGCTTTAAGATTTTATAAATATGTGGGTTTCAAAGTTGAAGGCAAGCAGGAATGACCTGCCCCCCAATCCTTGTACCAGTCCGAGAGTTAGTTGAGATATAATCAACGAAACAGGAGGAACTGAAAACATGGCAAGGAAAGCATATGGGGTAGAACAAATCATTGTGAAGCTGCGGGAGATCGAGCTTCTA
>JAAYFC010000081.1 GCA_012728435.1 Clostridiales bacterium
GGAGCAGGCAAACACCTGCTCCTTTTGTATTTGACGAAAGGAAGATGAGTCGATGCTATTTACCAGCGAGCAGGTATCCAACGGGCACCCGGACAAGATTTGCGACCAGATTTCCGACGCGATTGTAACTGACTGCCTTCTCAACGACCGTAACAGCCGGGTGGCGGTGGAGTGCATGATCAAGGATTATGACATCACCATCGCCGGGGAGATCACCTCCGGGCACACACCCGATTTCAAAGACCTGACGTACTGTGTGCTGGCGGGAGTTGGGCTGCCGAATATCGAGCAATACACAGTGAACCGGCTGATTTCAAAGCAGAGCCCGGACATCGCGTTGGGAGTGGACCAGCAGGGCGCCGGCGACCAGGGCATGATGTTTGGCTATGCGACCAACGAAACCCGGGAGATGCTCCCGATCCCCTTCGTGCTGGCCACAGCTGCGTTGGAGCGCTTGAAGGACAGCCGGAATCCTTTCCTGCTGCCGGACGCCAAGAGCCAGGTCACCTACGACTACAAACGCAAGCGGATCGATACCTTCCTCCTCAGCACCCAGCACACCAAGCACGCCAGCCTGGAAAATGTGCGGGAAGCAGTCCAAGCGGTGATGCAGGAGACTGCCAAGGCATATGAACTGAACACTGATTTCAAAGCGCTGGTGAACCCGACTGGCCGGTTTGTGATCGGATCCTCCTTTGCAGATACAGGTGTGACTGGCCGGAAGATCATCGCGGATACCTACGGCGGGGCCTGCCGTCATGGCGGAGGCGCCTTCTCGGGTAAGGACCCCACGAAGGTAGACCGGTCCGGGGCCTACATAGCCCGCAAGATCGCCAAGGCCGTGGTGCGGGCAGGCTACGCCAAGCGCTGCGAGGTGCAGCTGGCCTATGCCATTGGTGTGCCGGAGCCGGTATCAGTCTCTGTCGATTGCTTTGGCACTGGTCGTCTGCCCCAGCATCACATCGTCCAGTGGATTCGAAAGCACTACGACCTCACCCCGGCGGGGATCATCTCCCTCCTCCACCTGCGGGAGGTCGACTACAACCAAATCTCCAGCTATGGACACTTCTGGCGAAGCTGGATGCCCTGGGAGCTATGAAGATGCAGATATTTCCTCACACTTGCTTGACTATATTTTGGACACGAGTGAGTAATGTCATACCCAAAAACAAGGAGGTATCGACATGAAGTTTCAAACCACAGCCCCGGACCGCAAGACCCTGGTGAAAGCCCTGGCAGGTCACCTGGGAGAGGAAGCGGTCTACAGCGGCCCGCGCAGCTTCGCCTACACGATTGGCCCGGTGACGGTGGACCGGGAAGGCGCGGTCATCCTGCCGGACGACCTGGACGGGGCAGGCATCCAGCGTTTCCTGGAATCAAAAGGCTGGCTGGCGCCAGTGGATCGGCTGACCATCAGCGTGCCGGCGGAAGGCCTCACCGTCACAGCAATGCACAACCTGCTCCTGATGCTGTACAGCAAGCAGTATTTGCTGGCGAAGGCGATCAGGGCAGAGACGATCCAGATCAGCGACGCAGCCCTGGAGCGCCTGCAGCAGCCCCTGCCGGAGACCCCAGCGGATTTCAAAGCCCTGGTGAATGATTTGAAAGCGCAGGGACAGATCACCGGTGTGAATTTCGCTGACGATGGTGTCTCTCTTAGCTTCCCATTGACCGACAGAGAGGATATGGTCCATGCCTTCACTCTGCTGACGGTGAACATCCTGGCTGCAGCCAAGGCAGCAACGCGTGTGCTTCCCGAGCGCCAAGAGCCCGAGAACGAAAAGTACTATATACGGGGCTGGCTGGTCCGGATTGGCTTTGTCGGGAAAGAAACCAAGGCAGTGCGGGATGTACTGCTCAAGCACCTCAAAGGCCACAGCGCCTTCCAATCAGATGCGCAGGCGCAGAAGCACCGGGACAAGTACGCGGAGATTCGCCGCATTCATAGAGTGAGCGCCACCGGGGAGGTACAGCATGACGAGAGATGAGATGGACCGCAAGCTGTTTGATTTGAAAACAAGACAAGACGCAGGCGAGCGTATGCTCTGCCCGAGATGCGGCAGGAACGTCCTCAAGGCGCCTCTGATGCATAACGCCCTGAGCCGGCATGCGGACCTGTACGTCTGCGATGAGTGTGGGATGACAGAGGCGATGCTGGACATGATGCGTAACCCACTCCCCCTTGAGCAGTGGGCTGTATTCAAGAACACAGGCCCCGAGCTTGATTTCAAAGCGCTGTCCATGCAGGAAGTGGTCGGACGGGTCCTCGGAAGTCAAACGGAAGAACTCCTGCGGTTGCACCAGGCCTGGGTGCTCAGGACAGAAGGCCACACGTTCGATGCCCTCCGGGAGCAAGCACTCAAGGCCTGTCCTGGCATAGTGGACCTGCGGGAGAATCCCTTCTGCGCTGTGTACCGGGCGAAGGATGGTCAGGTGCTGGTGCGCCTTCGTTGGGATGGAAACAAGAGTGAGATTGCAGTGGATACCCTTCCCGAAAAGAAGAAGTAAGGCCCGCTTGATTCAAGAGCAGTCGACCATCGGCTGCTCTTTCCCTTTCCTGGCCCACAAAGGCCTCAACGTGACCTGCCCCCCAATCCTTGTACCAGTCCGAGAGGTAGTTGAGATATAATCAACGAAACAGGAGGAACTGAAAACATGGCAAGGAAAGCATATGGGGTAGAACAAATCATTGTGAAGCTGCGGGAGAGCGAGCTTCTATGCAATCAGGGCAACACCATTGCAGAAGCAGCGCGTCAGGCAGGGA
>JAAYFC010000153.1 GCA_012728435.1 Clostridiales bacterium
AACTGTTCAACATAGTTAAATAAAACTCCGGTTTTCATGTCACTTAAATCAAATAACTTCATTTCCTTGAACCATTTATCGGGTAGGGCAAAATGTATGTGAAAGCAAGATGAATTTCGCCATTTGTTCATGGATATTTTGGGAGCTTCGCCTTTGAAACCTTTTCTGCGTAGTTGTCTGTGAAAAGCTTTCCAGCTCTTCCACTCTCGCATCTGTTTCATGCGTAGTCTCCTTCTTATCCATGCCATTAGCTCTTGAAATAGTCTCTTGCAATTGGCTATACGGAAGTATTGCCCCCATCCCCTGATAACAGCATTGAGTCTTTTAATCATCTTGGTGATGGAAACTCCGCTGAAGCTGCGGTGAGTCAGGCTACGTATCTTCTCTTTGAAACGTTTGATACGTTCATGGTCGATTGACACATAGTTGTATCTTATCACGAAACCAAGATACTTTACTCCTTGTGATACATTACAGAGGTGGGTTTTCTCCGTATTGACTTTTAGCTTTAGTTCTTCTAATATGACTGTAGCTATTCTTTGATATTGTTCTGCTTTCCGCTTTGTCGGAGCTAATATCAAGATATCATCAGCATATCTCACTATTCTGATACCAAGGCTTCTCATCTTTTGGTCAAACTCATCTAAGTAAATATTCATAAAAAGTGGTGAAATGACTCCACCCTGTGGACTGCCTACCTCGGTGTTTTCAATAGCTCCATCAATCATTACTCCTGCTTTGAGGAACTGCTTTATCAGCTTTAGGAGAGTTCCGTCGCTGATTCTTCGGTTCAAACTCTTTAGGATTAACTCATGGTCTAATGTATCAAAACACTTAGATAAGTCCATGTCCACAGCCCAAGGAAGACTATACCGCACAAGAAACTGTTGTGCTTTAGCTACTGCATGCTGACACGACCTGCCGGGACGGTATCCATAACTTGAGGGATGAAAGTCCGGTTCAAATATCGGTTGCAATACGTTTAATATAGCTTGTTGCACAACCCTGTCTCTGATTGTCGGTATGCCTAAAGGGCGTTTTCTGCCATCTGGTCTTGGTATTTCTACCCGCTTAACCGGTGATGGTTGATACGTTTTGCTTCGTAGTTCTTCATGAAGTTTGTTGATGTTCTCTACTAAGTTCTCTTCAAAGTCTTCTATGCTCTGGTTGTCTATTCCTGCAGCTCCTTTATTGCGTTTGACGCTTTTGAACGATGCAAATAGATTGTCTAAAGCATATACTTTGTCGATTAAACTGTAGTATTTTCTCATGACATTCCTTGTTTCATTGCAGCTTTCATAATTGCATTTCTTTGATGCTATCAGTTGCTTCATCCTGTGATCCTGTCCTCTTTAGCTCTATGGCAATATAACAGGTTCTGACAGTCTTGCTGTACAGGATTACTCTGACTCGTGCGGTCGAGATTGAGAGGAAGTTCGTCACCCCTTTCAATCCGAGCCTCGAAGCATTGCAGCTTCTTCTTTCGTTTCTCACTTTTCATCAAATACTCTTCGTTACTTCCGCTGTCCTTTAGATTATCTTCACCCCTTCGCATGAACCACAACCTTTTGAGTTGTAGAACTCAATGCTACTCTAAGCATTGTCCCCTTTGTTTTATCCTCCGGTCTGTCGCCAGCCTTCATCGGCAAAGGGTTATTCACTACTACGGGCTCATCTGCAACCTGCTGCTGCGTAGATTCGCACTTGCCTCTCAGCTTGATTGAACTTACCACTATCGTGGACAACAACAGGCTTCCCCAGTTAAGCTTTCCTGCCTGAATATGAAGCCATCTGTCATAATCTGTAGAGTTATCCAGCTTTTGGGCTTTCCCCCTTTTTGCAAGGTTACCCACTCTACCGACCAACATCAGTTCGCTTGCGCTATGTTCCATATTCCCACTGCTCCTTACTTCAGACCTTGCCGTTGCCAGCAACGCCCTTGGTCTCATGTTGACTTCCCGCTGGTAAGGCGTCAGGACTTCTTTCAGTCCATCGGCGCAGAAAGCATTCTGGGCAAACAAAAAAGAGGAGCTGCGGGGGCAACTCCTCTGATCTTTATTGACTTTTTTCTATATTATTCCATGAGCATCATCTTGCGGGTTTTGATATAGTCTCCCGCTCTGAGACGATAGAAGTAGAGCCCACTACTGAGCTTGTTGCCTCTGTCATCGGTGGCATTAAAGACTACACTGTATCTGCCGGTTGATTGCTCATCGTTAACTAAAGTTTTCACCAGCTGGCCTTTGAGGTTAAAGACGTCTAGGCGAACCTTGGCGGGCTCTTTAATATCATAGCTGATGGTGGTTTCAGGATTGAAGGGGTTGGGATAGTTGGAGTTGAGTGCCGTTACGGTGATCTCGACCACGTCTTCATTACTGGTGGGGGTCATGATGAAGTTCAATGAGGTGTTTTCACCAAAAACGACAACTATATTCTCGTGGCTCACCTGGGTAAAGTTCGGGTGAGTTGCGGTAACCGTGTAGGTTCCGGCAGGCAGCGAGAGGTTATAGAATCCGCTGGCCGTGGTGGTGGCGCTAAACTGGCCTGCAGTCACGGTTGCGCCGGCGATAGCTACGTTACCCACCGAGCTACGCACTGAACCCGAAATGGTGCCATTAGTGTTTTGTTTGGTCAGGGAGTTAGAGAAAACGGGCACGGACATCACGTCTGAAGTATAGACTGCTCTGATTGCCCAGAGGTAATCACCTTGAGCAAGTGTGCTCCAGCTTGTGTCTTCATAGCCGGTCTCAGTAAGCATCTCATCGGTGAGAAGCACCCAGTTATTCTCGGCTTCTTCTTGTCCGCTTCTCAATCTCCAAACCTTGTATCCAACCAACCCTCTGTGTTTGCCGTTATTGGCTTTGAGCGCGAGTTTGGCATTGGTTTCGGCGATATCTACGCCACGAGTGATCTTCACTGCTTTGGAGCTGTCTTTTGCTGAGATAGCCGAGCCTAAGGTTGTCAGAGTGCTAAGCTGTTCTGAGCGCACGAAGTTACCGATATAGACATCGTCGATATACCAGTTATACCACATTCCAAAGGCGTCTTCGCCGTCATCGGCATGCCAAGCGAGCTTGATCGTCACACCGGCGTATTGGGTAAGGTCAATGACAATGGGCGTGCTATAGTTATTCAAGCCTACGGGCTGGGTTGCACCATCCCAGAGAACTTGCCAGCTTGTGCCGCCATCAAGGCTTACTTTGACGTAGTAGTGGTCTCCGCCTTCCGAGCCCATATTGAGGTGGGTATCGAACTTAACATAAGCATCGGGTGGGCAGGTGAAGCTGGGGGTAAACAGCCATTCATCCTGATGTTCAGCAACCCAAGCGAGTCCGGCTTGATAGTCGCCATCGCTGGGGGTAACGCCTTCGGCAACGCTGAATCTGCACCAAGTAGGACGCACGCCCTGCATATTGGGCGCTCCGTTGTTGGTGATGGTCTGCGTCCAAGTTTCAGGCGGGAATACTACACCCTCAAAGCTTTCGACGATTTCAAAAGCGTCGGGGTCGGGCGGATTCCAGCCAATGCTTACAGTGTTAATATCGGCATTTAGCGTGGCTACGACTTGCGTTGGTGCAAAGGCGAGTTCGTTCATGGTAAGGACTCCCATATTGTAATCCTGAGGTCCAACCTCGATGGAGCCCGTTTGCGTGGTGTAGCCGTTTGCCGTGAGCACATAGACATAAGTATTATATGCATATACGCTAGAATCTACGATGAAATCACCTGCCAGGTTTGTGGCTACGGTATAATCTGAATATCC
>JAAYFC010000082.1 GCA_012728435.1 Clostridiales bacterium
GTCCCGCCACGCGGTCCGCCCCATAGGTGCCGCCGCTCTGGTCAAAGATTCGCTGTACCTGGGCGGCATAGGCATCATCCCTGACCTGCCTGCCCTCCCGTTCCTGCTGCCATGCATAATAGCCACTGGTCGATACCTCAAGAAACGATGCCCACTTTACCACAGCGTGTTCAGGGTGTGCCTGGATAAATGCGTAGATCACTTGTGGAGGCTTGCAAAGTAGGCGCTTGCTTTTTTTAGCATGTCAATCTCAATGGCCTGCTCGGCAGTCTTTAGCCGCAGCGCCTTGTTTTCCTCCTCCAAGGTGGCAAACCGGGTCTTGTCACCTTCTGCTGTATACTTCTGACGCCAGCGATACAGCATCCCATTGCTGACGCCCAAATCCCGGGCCACCTCGGCCACGGACTTGTTGCTGGCATGGCTTAGTTTGACAGCGTTCTTCTTGAACGCCTCATCATACTTCCTGCGTACATCGGACATGGGCTGCCTCCTCTGTTGTGTGTTGGTGCTTGCAGGAAATTGCTGCGGGGATTGACTGGGAGTGGCCGCCATGACAGCCTGCTTGGCGGGTCAGCCCTCCCCGAAGGGGCTGCCCCTTACGCTGACCACGCATGGCGGCAGAGGCTCCCTGTCAATCCGGTAAGCAAGCAATTTCCGGTCGGGGATCTCCTTACCTTTCTGTCCTAAATTGTAGCATGGAGCCATCCGCGGAACGCCCAATATTACTGATTGGGCTGAAGGCGAAAGGACCCGTGATTTCCCCATCACTGTCAGTGCTAAGGCTGAAGGGCGGGATTCGCGGGTGGAAGCCCACTTCACCTTGACGGTGCAACGGGAAGAATATATCGAGGTTGAGCAAGCCGACATGTTCCTGGTGTATGGCATTAGTGACCAGGTATATCCAAACGGCAAGACCATCACACCCATCGCGCTTAAATATGACAGCGCAAACAAAGATGAGGTTACCATCAGCGTGGAGGGACTGCCCCCAGGTGTGGTTCACAGCGAAAAAGAGCTCATCACAGGCGCACCCGCCATCAACGACTGGCTGCCCACGGAGAAAAACCGCATCTTCAATGTCTTAGTCCGTTTCACCAAGGGAGATTCGGAACTCACCCAGGACTTTACCTTTACTGTGTTCCAAGATGCATCGCAGCTTGCAGAAGCGGGGGACTCCGGTGAGCACGCGCCGCCAGAAGGCGACAAGGAGACGCCGCCGCCTGAGGGTGACAAGGAGATACCGCCGCCTGAGGGCGACAAGGAGACGCCGCCGCCTGAGGGTGACAAGGACAAGACACCGTCTGAAGGTGACAAGGAGATACCGCCGCCTGAGGGCGATAAGGACAAGACACCGTCTGAAGGTGACAAGGACAAGACACCGTCTGAAGGTGATAAGGACAAGACACCGTCTGAAGGTGACAAGGACAAGACACCGTCTGATGGCAGCACCGGCATCCCGGGCGATATCCCCGAATTGGACCCGGAGGATTTCGGGAAGGTCATCATCCCGCCCCCGCCCCCGCCCCGCGGAGGCCTGACCATTGGCATCGCAGCCTACAAGCAGGACGAGGCGCTGGGCAAACAGCTTCAGGGCATTGCCATGGGCTTACAGCAAATGGGCTATGTCCCCGGCAGCAATATCACAATCAAGTACTTAAACGCGGAAGGCCAGCATGACATGGCGCTGCAGAATGCCAAGGACCTTGCCGATGACCAGTTAGCCCTGATTATCGCCATTGGACAGCCTATGGCAGGCATCATGCGCGCAGCCTTGACAAACAGCACGCCGCTAATTTTCCTCAACGTCCCAGACCCGGTTGCGGAAGGCTTAAGCCAGGATAACCGCCTGGGCATGGGCCCTGTCACCGGCTTTAGCAGCCTCATCGCGCCTGAAAGACTGTTCCAGGAAGCGCTTGGATTAAAGCCCAACGCGCTGTGGTATGGCTTGCTGCATGGCCCGCGCACCGACGGACAGCGCTTTGTAAGGGCTGTTGAGGGGATGAGCCTGGGCGCCCATGTGTCAGCCATCGACGACCCGGCCCAACTGCTTGAGAAGGGCAAACTGCTGCTGCAAACCAGCGATGTCCTCCTTCTTAACTTGGCTGCAGGCACGCCGGATGAGATACGGCAGCTTGGTGAGGCCGCGCTGCTGGAGAAGAAGGTTCTCATCGGCATACAAGCCGAACAGGTGGAACAAGGCGCAGCGCTTGCCTTAGTGCCAGACCCTGCCCGGATGGGCACACGCTGCGGCCTGCTGGCAGCACGCATTCTAAACGGCTCGGATGCCAGCGCCATTCCCTATGAAGATGCTGAGGACATTCTGTGCTTGTTTAGCCCGGAAGCGGCGGATCATTTAGGCCTCCAGCTGCCCCTGGGCGCAGAACCTGTTTTCTAGAAACTAAACGACCACCCCGGCAGGCGGCCGTGCAGTCTAGCCCCAGCAAAAACCAAGGCCTCTTGGAAAAATTGGTAAAAGGGCAGATTGACACGGCCGCTGCCTGGGCAGATAAAAGCATATCCCGATTCACTGAGTGAAGCCTGCTTACCTGACTGATTATCAAAAAAGAGCCGGCACCGTATCAGCCCTTATCTTCCTGATTGATACGGTGCCGGCTGTTGTGTATCTGGATACCAACCTTAAGAAAAGTGAAAGGGAGAAGAAAAAACCTAGTCCTTTTCCACGTAGATGGGGCTGGTGAAGCCCAGAAGCTGATCTGCCCGCCCCTGGTAGTCACCATACAGTTCCAGGCGAATCCATCCAGGCCACAGCTCATACGCTGTTTGGCCTTTTTCCTTTTCCTGGCCTGAGAGCTCGATGGACAGCACCTCCCCGCCGTTTTGGATGAAGGCCACCCGCCGCGGGATCAGGCCAAAGCTGTTCCATTGACTGGTTCTGGCGGTTTGGTCAACGCCCCAAAGCAGGGTGGCAGCGCCGGAATTGACCGCGGCACCCAGCCCGTGACGCTTCCCGGATTGTTCAATTTGAAAATCAAGCGCAGGCCCCCCGGTTACATAAACCCGGCCTGCGCGCAGCGCTTCCCTGGCAGTGCGCGTGCTCACTTCGCCGTTTTCGACACCCAGACAGGTAACCGGCATATGATGGTTTTCTTCCAGGTCGTTCTCGTGCCAGTCAATCCCGCAGGATGCCGCCAGACGGTGTCCCTGGTTTAACAGATCTGTCCACATCTGAAAGCCGGGTTCATTATAGGGCTCAAACAGCGGAAAGGGACCGGACCATACCTCAACATAGTGAATGTTCTTCCACTCCTTCACGCGGAACTCCCAATGGCATCCCGTGCAAAAGGGACTGCCCAGGGAAAAGGGATGCGCAATGCCCACAGCCCCGTTTGCTGCAGAGATTGCTTCGGTAAACCTGTCAATATTCTCCGGCGTTGCCAGGCGCCAATCCACATAGCGATCTGCGCCTATCACCAGCATGTGTCCGTAAAAAGTGGTCCACTCAATTCCCCTGATGACGGGCAGCGTCTGTTCCTCCAATGCGGGCGTGATCTCTTCCCAGCCCGACATCGTATTGTGGTCTGTTAAGGCAACGCCGTCCAATTCACGAACCTTGCAAGCCTGACACAGGGATTCCACGGAAAAGGTGCCGTCACTGTGGAAGGTATGGCTGTGCATTTCAAAGGCTTTGTACTCAATCATACGGTTTCCTCTTCAAAAAGTGCGGTAATGACCAGGTGGAAGGCCACCTCAGGGGACGTGATGGAGTGGATATTAATCACAGCGCGGTAATCACCTGCAGCGGGATGATGCCGCAAAAACCCCGGAGAGGACTGCTTAGCGCTTAGAAAATGGGTTTGTATGGGGGCGTGGCGGTGGGCGCAGCCCAGATACTGATCCTCATAATCCAGGGAAAGCGTCAGCAGATTGACCAGGTCTTCCACCTGGTCGTACATATCCTGATACAGGGGCAGTTGGTAACGGGGAACATAGCGGCCGATGTTGCTCAAGACCGCCCACCGTTTCAGCGCTTCATCCTGAATCACTTTGGGGGTATAGCTGCACGCGAATTCAAGCTTTACACAGTCCCGGCTCAGCGTAAAGGGAATGACGTGGTTGGTCTTGTCATCCTCTGGATGAAAAAGAATGGTTTGATCGAGTAAAATCATCCTGCAGGCCTCCAATGCTTGATCATAAGGGTAAAATACGCAAAATATGGTCAAATTTACATAAACGGGCACGCCCCCGTGAAGGCCTGGCACGGACCCCAACCAGGCGCCCGCGCCAATGTCCTGGTTCACAAAAGGAGGATAAACTATTCTACCTCAGTCTGCCGGACTTGAACAAGCCCATGCTGGATAGCGGCAAGTTTGAACCTTTGTTTTTTGTTTTTTACAAGGTTTTTTGGTGAATGCGCTTTGACTATTCACTGCATCCATCCTATAATTCAGTTTGTTGGAACCACAGCTATCAACAGGAGGGACATATGGTCAATATTTTAATGCTATCCAAGTGGCATGTGCACGCGAAGGACTATGCCCGGCAAATACAGGAGCAGGACGACGCGCGGATTACCTGCGTATGGGATGATGATGTTTCGCGCGGGGCAAGCTGGGCGAAGGAACTGGGCGTTCCCTTTGAACCGGATTTGGACAAAGCGCTTGCGCGAAAAGACGTGGACGCCGTGGTGGTGGACACCCCCACCACCCAGCATAAAACAGTGATGTTAAAGGCCGCGCGCGCCGGCAAACACATCTTTACGGAGAAGGCGCTGGCCACCACGATGGAAGACGCAAAGGCCATCGCAAAAGCCATCCAGGAAAACGGGGTCCAGTTTTGCATCTCCTACCCACAGTTGACCAGCCCATTGGTGCAGCTGTGCAAACAGACCCTTGACGAAGGCCTGCTGGGCGATGTCCACTACCTGCGCTTCCGCATGGCGCACAACGGGGCGCGGGCCGGGTGGCTGCCGGAGTACTGGTACAATGTAGAGGACGCCGGCGGTGGCGCGATGATGGATCTGGGCTGTCACCCGATGTATATCGCCTCCTACCTGCTGGGCAGGCCCGCGCGGGTTTGCTCCATGTTTAACAACAACCACGCGCCACAGGGTGTGGATGACAATGCTGTGTCCGTGATTGAGTTTGAAAACAAAGCCATCGCGGTGCTGGAAACCGGCTTTATCTCCCCCTACAATGGCAACTGCTTTGAGCTGCTTGGCACCAAAGGCGCCATCGTATCCGTAAACGGACAGGTGAAGATGCGCACCAAGGACTGCAAAGATGGATGGTTCACACCGGACAAGCTGCCCACCCCCTTGCCGTCCGCCATGCGGATGTGGCTGGACGGGATTGTGAAGGGCACGGAGATCCCCTTTAACCTGCAGCGCGCGATGGATTTAACCGAGCTGCTGGAGCATGCCTATCTGGCTGACCGTGAGCAGCGCGTCGTGCCTTTTGCTGATTAAACCAGCCCCCATCTTCCAACCGCGCGGGGAACAGCGCGGTTTTTTGTTATGAGTTTAGGACAAAAGGGTATATTGACCAAATTAGATATCAGAAATGAGGGGCCATGATGCATCACAAACGCTGCGAGATTCTGAGCGTCGGCACAGAGCTGCTGCTGGGGGACACCTTAAACACCAACGCACACTACCTGGCCCAGGGGCTGTCCCGCGTGGGGCTGGACCTGTTTATCCAAACGGTGGTGGGCGACAACCCGGAGCGCTTAAAGCAGGCCGTAAGGGACGCCATGGCACGGGCGGAGATCCTGCTGTTCACGGGCGGCCTGGGGCCTACCACGGATGACCTGACAAAAGAGGTGGTGGCGGAATGCTTTGGGCGGGAATTGGTACAGGATAAGGAGGCCTTAGACGAAATCAAGGCGTTTTACGCCCTCACCGGCCGTGTGATGCCAAAAAGCAACGAGAAGCAGGCGCTGATGCCCAGGGGCGGCATCCTGCTGAAGAACGCGCAGGGGACGGCCCCGGGGTGCATCATGTTTAGTGACGAAGGACATATCGCCGTGCTGATGCCCGGACCGCCGCGGGAGATGCAGCCCATGTTTGACAGCGAGGTGGCGCCTTTTTTGCAGCAGTACTCCGCCGGCCGGCTCTACTCCAAGGTGGTGCGTGTGGTGGGCCTGGGCGAATCCCGGATGGCAGAAATGCTGAGCGACCTGATTGAAAGCGGGACCAACCCCACCCTGGCCCCTTATGCCAAAAACGGAGAGGCCTCCGTGCGGGTCACCAGCCGCGCCAAAACGCAGGAGGAGGCAAATCGCCTGATTGACCCTGTGGTTGCAGAGATCATGCGCCGCCTGGGTCCGCACGCCTATGGCGTGGACGTGCCCAATCTGGAAACCGTCATATCGAAGCGGTGTTTGCAGATGGGCAAGACGCTTTGTATCGTGGAGGCGGGCACCAGCGGTCTGGCCGCCCAGCGAATGCAGGAAACCAAGGACGCGGACAGGGTCTGCGGCCCCTGCCTGTCCGCGCCTGAAACGGCAAAACTGGCGCAGGCGCTGAACATGGCAGACCCTCTGCCCGGGGACATCACGCAAGCCTGTCTGGGTTTAGCCAGACAGGCCGCCGCGCGGTTTCAAACACCGGTCGCTGTGGCCATCATCGTCACAGGACAGCAGGCCGCCTGCGCGGTGCAGGTTGATGAGGTGCTGCACACAGATGCCCGCGTCCTCCCCGCCCGCGGCAAGGATTATTACAGCACACATGCCACACAGATGGCCTTTGACCTGCTGCGCCTGATCATGACAAAGGGCCAGTCCCTAGGCCTCTGAGCGCGCCTTCATGGAGCAGGTGATGGGGATGCCCCGCTCCTTCATATAGCCCTCGCCCCACTGGTACATGATGTTGAGCACCGGCAGCAGGCTTTCGCCAAAGGCACTCAAAGAGTACTCCACACGCGGCGGCACCACCGGGAAGACCTTCCGGTGTATTAACCCGTCGCGCTCAAGCTCCCGCAGCTGCTGGGTCAGCATCTTGGGCGTCGCCTGAGAAATGATGCGCGAGAGCGCGCCATAGCGCTGCGCTCCGTCTATTAAATGCCACAGGATCAGCGCCTTGTACTTGCCGCCAATCAGGCGCAGGGTGGCGTCCACCGGGCAGTTGAGCCCTTCTGGTTTCGATTGCTGCATCATAAGCCCCTTTCCTTACTTTTTAGATCGTATACCACCAAATAGTGCGTACTTGTTAATAACGCCCTATTGATTTACTCTCATGATGCAGCGCACTCCCATAGGAACCGATTCGTTGAGGACTTACGATGAAACAGCAAGTGTACACCGTACAAAACATGACCTGCGCGGCCTGCTCCGCGCGGATTGAAAAGGTCTTGTCCCGTAAAGAGGGCGTTCAAAGTGCCGCTGTCAACCTGGCCAATGAGCGGCTGAGTGTTCAGTTTGATGAACAAACCATCACCAGCCAGCAGATTATGGACGCCGTGGCGCAACTTGGCTACCCCTTAAATGAACTGGAACAAAACAGGCAGGTAAGCCTGAATATCGCGGGGATGACCTGCGCGGCCTGCTCCGCGCGCATTGAAAAGGTGCTGTCAAGGCAGGAGGGCATCGCGCGGGTTAACGTCAACCTGGCAACGGAGCAGGCCAGCCTGACCTATGACCCCACCCTTATCCGTTTGCATGACATCAAGGATACCATTCGCTCCTTAGGCTATGAGCCCAAGGAGACGGTAAGGACGTCCGGTAATCAGGACGCCCGGATTCAAAAGGAAAAACACATGCGGCGCCAGTGGACGAAGCTGGTTATCGCAATAGTCTTTGCCCTTCCCCTGCTGTACATCGCGATGGGGCCCATGGTGAGCCTGCCCGTGCCGGGCGCCATCCACCCGGACGACTACCCCCTGCGCTTCGCGCTGCTGCAGCTGCTGCTCACCCTGCCAATCATCGCCGCGGGCTATAAGTTTTACACCTCCGGCACCCGCGCCATCCTCACCGGCGGGCCCAATATGGACAGCTTAATCGCCATGGGCACGGCCGCCGCCTTCACTTACAGCCTGTACAGCACCTGGCGCATCTACCAGGGGGACGGCCACGCCGTGCACGCACTTTACTTTGAATCCGCAGGCGTCATCATCGCCCTGATCCTCCTGGGCAAGACGCTGGAAGCCATCTCCAAGGGCCGCACGGGCGAGGCCGTGCGCAAGCTGATGAACCTGGCGCCGCGCACCGCCTTTTTAATCCGCGGGGACGAGGAAATCGAAATCCCGCTTGAGGATGTGGAGATGGGCGACGTGCTGTTGGTGCGCCCTGGCGCCAGCATCCCGGTGGACGGCGTGGTGCTGGATGGTCACTCGGCGGTGGATGAGTCCATGCTGACTGGCGAAAGCATGCCCATTGATAAACATGCGGGTGACAGCGTGTTTGCCGCCACCGTCAACACCACCGGCGCCTTCCGCATGCGGGCGCAGAAGGTGGGTGATGACACGGCGCTGGCGCAGATCATCCGCCTGGTGGAGGAAGCCCAGGGCAGCAAGGCGCCCATCGCCAAATTGGCCGACCAGGTATCCGGCATCTTTGTGCCCACCGTGTTCGTCATCGCGCTCATCGCCGGCATCGCCTGGTATCTTGGCACGCGGGACCTTTCCTTCGCGCTGACCATCTTTATTTCTGTCCTGGTGATTGCCTGTCCCTGCGCGCTGGGCCTGGCCACGCCCACCGCCATCATGGTTGGCACCGGCAAGGGTGCGGAGCACGGCATTTTAATCAAGTCCGGCGAAGCGCTGGAGACCGCGCACCGGATTGACACGGTGGTGCTGGACAAGTCCGGCACCTTGACCCTGGGCAAACCGCAGGTGACGGACATCCTGCCCGCGGAGGGCATGACGGTGGAAACCCTGCTGGCCTTGGCTGCCAGCGCGGAGAACAGCAGCGAACATCCCTTGGGCCAGGCCATTGTGAGCCACGCGAAGGAGCGCGGACTTACGCTGTATGACACCAGCGAGTTTAAAGCCATCTCCGGCCGCGGCATCCGCACCCGGGTAGATGGCAGGACTATTTTAGCCGGCAATCGCCAGCTGATGGCGGAATCGGGCATTTCCCTGCTGACCCAGCAGGCTGAGGCCGATGTGCTGGCGGATATGGGCAAAACACCTATGTTCTTTGCCGCTGACAATCAGCTGGCCGGCATCATCGCGGTGGCAGATGTCATCAAGGATTCCAGTATCCAGGCAGTGAAGGCGCTGCGGGACTTGGGCCTGCAGGTTGTGATGATGACCGGGGACAACCAAAAAACCGCCCGCGCGATTGCCGCGCAGGCGGGGATCAACCAGGTGATCTCCGACGTCTTGCCGGAGGACAAGGCCAAGAAGGTGGCGGACTTGCAGGAAACGGGCAAGCGCGTGGCCATGGTGGGCGACGGCATCAATGATGCCCCGGCCCTGGTGCAGGCCGATGTCGGCATCGCGATTGGCTCGGGCACAGACGTGGCCATGGAATCGGCCGATATTGTGCTGATGCACTCGGACTTGATGGACGTGCCGGCCGCCATCGCCCTCTCCCGGCGCACCATTAAAACCATCAAGGAAAACCTGTTTTGGGCCTTTGGCTACAACGTGCTGGGCATCCCGGTGGCGGCGGGCCTTTTGCACCTGTTTGGCGGCCCGCTGCTCTCCCCCATGATTGCCGCCGCGGCGATGAGCTTCAGCTCCGTCTCGGTGCTGCTGAACGCGCTGCGGCTGAAACGCTTTTCATTCAAACAACAAAAGGAGGCAACCCATGACTGATACACTCAAGGTAGCCGGCATGTCCTGCGCGCACTGCGTGAAGGCAGTGACCGACGCGTTGATGAAGCTGGCTGGCGTTACAAAAGTGGATATCCAATTGGCGGAAGGATTGGTCCAGGTGGACTATGACCCAAGCGCCGTAACGCTTGCGCAATTGACCGAAGCCATTGAGGACCAGGGTTACGACGTCGGTTAACGCATCACTGACACAAAAAAATCGTCTGGCAAGAACAAAACCAGACGATTTTTACATGCGTTCAATGCAAAAAATCACCAAATGCCAAACCACTTGCCCAAGGCCCAGGGCTCAATCAGGTGTAGCAGGAACAGCAGGAAACTGACCAGCGCCATCACCTTGTGGCCCTTGAAGGCGCGCCTGTCCTTTTTAAAGAAGTGAACAACACCCAGCAACACAGTGAGCAAAAAGGCCGCGTATACCAGCGTGCCCGTATGCAGCTTGATGTTGTTGTTTAACGCCAAATAGCCGTGGTACAGGGCGATGCCCGCCAGCAAAAGGCCCGTGATTTTGTGGATTTTGCGCAACTCGCGCAAGAGGTTTGTGAACCACTTTTTCTTGGTCTTGAACGTCCATTTGTTGAGCGTCCGCAGCCAGTAGGGCGAAGCGGAGACGATTGCCAGCCCCAGGCTGATCCATCCAAGCAGTCTAAAGTCCATATTGACCTCACAAACCCTGCAGGCAAACTGCCGGCAGGGCTTCATAATCTATCGTGTTACGTGCAAAGCCAGGAAATTATTCCTTGATCTTGCCGACCTCGACGACGTTCTCCAGCTTGCCGATGCCATGGGGAGAATCTTCCTTGATTTCCTTGGTCAGATCCTTGCCGGCCAGATTGCCGTTGTGCTCGCCGTCCTTCCAGGCGGGAGAATCGGTCATGTCGTAGATGATGCCATCCACCGCGACAAAGGCGCGCATGCCATCCTCGCCGTTAAAGTGCGCCAGCTGCTCGATGGTCAGCTCGATGGGCTCCTTTTTGCCAATGGCTTCCAACACCTTGTTCTTCAGGTCTTCGATGGCCTTTTTGGCCTCATCCACTGCGCTCTCAACGGCTTCCTTGCCAGCTTCCACCGCGCCTTCAACTGCTGCGGGGACGTCCTTGGCTTCAGGTTTGGGTGCGGTGGTGCAGCCTGCCAGGAAGATGGCGGCAACCAGCAGCAGACCTACGAATAATAATTTCTTGTTTTTCATGTAGAAAACACCTCGTTTCTATAGATTGCCCATACTTGGGAAGTGCTCACAGCATACCCGTAAACGGTTCGATTTAAACGAAAAATCACGAAAACCCAAGACACAGCGCGCTGCGCAGCTGACACAGGCCCAGCGCAAAATGCAGTACAAGGCAAGGCGCGATACAAACGGATCAGCTCTTCTCCCCCTATTCTTTCCGGGTGGTTTTTTCATTGTGCTAAAAGCGGATTTGCGCGCTTGTGGGTAAACTATAAGTAAGCTTTTACCTTTGGCAAGGGAGGACATCACAGTGAGCAGAGTATTTAATTTTTCCGCCGGGCCAGCCTGCCTGCCTGAGGAGGTGCTGCGCGAAGCGGCGGAGGATATGCTTAGTTTTAAGGGCAGCGGCATGTCCGTGATGGAGATGAGCCACCGGAGCTTAGCCTACGACCAAATCATCAAGGAAACAGAGCAGGATATCCGCACACTGGCGAATATCCCGGATGACTATGCGGTGCTGTTTTTACAGGGCGGCGCCACCCTGCAGTTCGCGATGGCCCCCATCAACCTCAGCAAATCGGGCAAGGCGGACTATATCACGACCGGCCACTGGGCGCAAAAAGCTGCCGCGGAGGCCGCGCGCTATACGGATGTGAAGGAGATTGCCAGCAGCGAGGGAACCCAGTTTGACCGCATCCCGGATTTGTCCAAGCTGCCCATTCGCGAAGGCGCAGATTATGTCCACCTGTGCGAAAACAACACCATCTACGGCACGCAGTACCACACGCTGCCGGAAACGGGCGGTATTCCACTGGTGTCCGACCAGTCCTCCTGTGTGTTTTCACGTCCGCTTGATATCACGCGTTATGGCCTCATCTATGCCGGCGCACAAAAGAACATCGGCCCTGCAGGCCTCACCCTGGTCATCGTCCGCAAGGACCTCATCAAGGCGGAATTGGACCATTATGTTCCCCTGATGCTGCGCTATGACACCCACATCAAAAGCGGTTCCATGCACAACACCCCGCCAACCTACGCCATCTACATCACCGGCAAGGTGATGAAGTGGCTTTTACGAAACGGCGGGCTAAACGGCGCGCAAAAGCGCAACGAGGAAAAAGCAGGCTTGCTGTATGACGCGCTGGACAGGAGCCAACTCTTTTATTCCCCGGTTAAAAAGGACAGCCGCTCCCTGATGAATATTGTTTTCACCAGCGGGGATGAGGCCACGGACGCGGACTTCATCAAGGGCGCAGAGGCGCTTGGCCTGATGGGCATCAAGGGCTACCGCACCGTGGGCGGCATGCGTGCCAGCCTGTACAACGCCATGACCAGGACAGGTGTTGAGGCGCTGGTCTCCTACATGAAGGACTTTGAAAGGAGCCGGTGATGTTAAAACAACGGAATTACACCCTGCTCAACGACATCTCCCAAAAAGGGCTGATTGAGTTTGGGCAAAATTACACCCTGACTGAGGACATGCAGGACGCGGACCTGTGGCTGGTGCGCTCAAAGGACCTGCTGCAAGCCGATTTGCCGCAGCGGCTGCGCGCCATCGCGCGGGCAGGCGCCGGGGTGAACAACATCCCCCTCTCACGCGCGACCGACCAGGGCATCGTGGTGTTTAACGCGCCTGGCGGCAACGCCAATGCTGTGGCGGAGCTGGTGATTGCCGGCATGCTGCTGGCCTCCCGCGGGGTGCTGGACGGCGCCAACTGGGTGCGCGCGCAAAAGCCGGATTCCCAGGTCGCGCAGCTGGCAGAAAAGCACAAGAAAGCCTTCTCCGGCCACGAGATCCGGGGCAAAACGCTGGGCGTGGTCGGCCTAGGCGCAGTAGGCCACCTGGTGGCGAACGCCGCGGTCAGCCTGGGCATGGAGGTCCTGGGGCATGACCCCTTCATCTCCATAGAGTACGCGCTGAAGCTCTCCCAGGACGTCCAGATGGTGACGCAGCTCAATGACATGTTATCCCGCAGCGACTACATCAGCCTGCATGTGCCGCTGATTGAAAAAACAAAGGGCATGTTTAACGAAACACGCATCGCCACCTTTAAGGAGGGCACCATCCTTCTTAATTTTGCACGGGATCTGTTGGTGGACGAGGAAGCCTTGGGGAAGGCCCTTGCCAGCGGCCGCGTGCGCAGGTATGTGACGGATTTTGCCAACGAGACGGTGATGAGTTTTCCCAATACCATCATCCTGCCCCACCTGGGCGCGGCGACGGAGGAAAGCGAAGAAAACTGCGCGGTGATGGCCGTGCGCCAGGCACAGGACTACCTCAACAACGGGAACATCGTCAACTCTGTCAACTTCCCCAACATCACCCTGGGCAGGGCCAACCGGCCCACGCGTGTCATCGTGCTGCACCGCAACGTGCCGGGCATCTTAAGCCAGGTGACCACCCTGTTTGGGGAGGCCCACATCAACATCGACCAGATGGTGTCCGCCAGCCGCGACAATGTGGCCGTCGCCATATTTGACGTCCCGGTCAATGTGCTGCGCGAGTTTGCGATGCAGCTGTCCAAGCAGCCGGATATCTTAAAGGTTCGCGTCATCTACGGCGTGAACGAGCCGCTGGAGGAAATGCCAGAAAGGAAGGGCAGCTGATGGGTACAAACTGGCGCGGCCTCAGCGTTAAGCCGGCTGACCTCCTCCTTCCAAAAGCGCCCTACAACAACCATTTCTGGCCTGTGGTGGCCCTGGACCAATACACCTCCCAGAAGGACATCTGGCAAAAGGCCGAACGTGAGGTGGGTAATCACCCTTCCACGCTGAAGCTGATTGTGCCGGAAGCCTTTTTGGATGAGGCGGAAGAGCGGTCCGGCCTGGTCTTTGGCGCGATGAAGAACTACCTTGCCCGTGATTTGTTTATGACGCTAAAGGACAGCTTTGTGCTGGTGGAGCGGGACACCCAGTCCGGCAAGCGCATTGGCCTGGTGATGACCATTGATTTGGAGGACTATGACTACGCGCCGGGCAGCCAGTCCAAAATCCGCGCGACGGAGCAAACGGTGCTGGAGCGCATCCCGCCCAGGCAGCTGGTTCGTGAACAATCTGCCTTGGAAATATCCCACGTGATGCTGCTGGTGGATGACCCATCTGACAGCCTCATCGGCCCACTGTATGCACAGCGCGCGGCACTGCCTTTGGTGTATGACATCCCCCTGATGATGAAAGGCGGGCGGCTCATGGGCTGGCAGGTGAACCAGGCAGAAACGCTTGCCGGGTTTCATAAGGCACTGTCAGCCTTTAAAAACCAGCTTCAGCCAGGCCAGATGCTGTTCGCGGTGGGTGACGGCAACCATTCCCTGGCAGCGGCCAAGGCTTCATGGGAGAAGCAAAAAGCAGGCCTGAGTGAGGAGGAACAGGACAACCACATCGCCCGCTTCGCGCTGGTGGAATTGGTAAACCTGCACAGCCCCGCCCTCCTGTTTACGCCCATCCATCGGCTGGTGATTGGGATGAAGCCACAAGAGGTGCTAGACGCCCTCGCCCCGCTGATGCCAGTCAGGACGGATGATGACCCTGATATCACCTTGATATCAAAGGATGAAGCCCTGCCGCTGAAGCTACAAGCCCCCGGTGACGGCCTCATCATCGACGCGGTGCAGCGCTGGCTGGATAAGGCCCGCCTGCCCCTGGACTACGTGCATGGCGAGGCCGACCTGAGGGAAATCATCCAAAAGAGCGGCGGCACCGGCATCCTGATGCCGGACTTTCCTAAAGACCGCCTCTTCCCGGTGGTGGAGCGCGACGGGCGCCTGCCCCGCAAGACCTTCTCCATGGGGGAAGCCAACGAAAAGCGCTTTTACATGGAGGCGCGAAGCATCCGTTAACGCGGGCAAAACCAAGCTGTTCCATCAAATCGCCTGGCCCTGCCGGGCGGTTGATTTATATTTTTGATTCGCTGTAAAATGAGAAAAATTTGGGTCATCTATCGTCAAACAAGCAGGAGGTGAAGGCTTGGAGCGCAAACTTCCGGGTGCGGAGCATTCAGAACAGGTCCTGCAAGACCTGATGCGCGCGCATGGGGACAGCATCCTCAAGCTGTGTTTCGTGTACCTTCATGACCTGCACCTGGCGGAGGATGCGATGCAGGAAACCTTCTTGAAAGCCTGGCGGGCCTATGCCCGCTTCCGCGGCGATTCCAGCCCCTTGACCTGGCTTTCGCGCATCGCGATCAATGTGTGCAAGGACCTGCACAAAAGCGCCTGGCAGCGCCATGTAAACCTGGCTTTGTCCCTGGACAGCCTGCCAGAGCCCAGCACGCCCGCCTTTGAGGCGGACGATACCTTGATTACAAGCGTTATGGCCCTGCCCACCGTCTACAGGCGGCTGAACAAGGCGCAGGACATCTTAAGAACAGAACTGGAGGGGTGGTATTATGAAACCTGAACAGCCATTAAAAACCGCGATGGACCGCCGCCTTTCCGGATTGAAGGTGACGGGCTGCCATTTAGAGGATGTGATACAAAAGGCGCGGAAGAAGCCCAGAATGAAGCGGTCCCATGCGCTGGTCTTAAGCTTCGCCATCATCGCGCTCTTAGGCACCGCCATCGCGGCCAGCCTGCCCGCCACCATCGCCTGGTATCAAAGTTTTTACGGCCAGGAAAAGGGAGAAACCTTAAAGCAGGGCACCCTCATGCCCATTCACATGACAAAAACCTTGGGCGAGGTGCAGTATGAGTGGCTGGAAACCATCCATGTGGGCGATACCGGGCGGGACGAGTTTATGACCGACAGCAACATGCTGTATGGCACGGTCAACATCACGCCGGTGAAAGGCGCCAACCTGGTGCTGATCTTGGAGGATTACAGGATAACGGACCCAGCAGGCTACCAAACACACCTTGGCGAAAAGGCGCCGGCAGGCGCGCCCAGCTACCTGGATTTGGCAATAGAAAGGGATGCCAAGATCGTGCTGGCCCAGGCCGTTCCCCATGGCATTTTAGTGGACGGTAAGCTGCAGGAGGGGTGGGAAATTGGCTATAGTTATGCCAGCAATCAGGACGGCAGTGTCAACTACTATTTTGAAATCCCGATGGTCAAAGCCATGCCGGAGTACACCATTCTGATGCGCATCAACAACTGGGAGATCACAAGGCAGGGAACCTGGCTGCGCGAAGGACCCACAGATACCTGGCTGAAGGAGGACTGGATCGTCACCATCAAACCGCCAAAAAAATAGCGCGCAAAAGCACCAAAAAACAGAAGTTGCCCCATTTTCGGACAACTTCTGTTGTTTTATAAGGTTTATTCGCCGTCCTCCAAGCGCATCAGACGGGCCTTTCCATCCAATTCCTCCGCCAGTTGGCGCGCACTCAATTGTCCTTTCAGGTAGCGCCGGATGGTGTTGGATATGCCCTCCCCGCCCGGCTCGGATGGGCTGGTGAAGGGGTTGACCGGGGCAAAGACCAAATACGGCGCGACCTCCTGCTGGTAGTGCGCCAGATCGCTTTGTGTGAAAGCGTATTGGCGGAATTGCTGCTGCGCTTGAAAACGCGCCAGATGGGCAGCTAACTGGTCCTTGGCCGCGCGCTCCTCCCGGCTGCCTGCCTTCGCCTGGTTTAAGGCTTCCTGGATGACCGCCTCTTCCTCCTGCTGCTCTTTAAGCCAGGCCTGGTATCCCCTTTGCTCCACCTGCTGTGTCCAGTCGGTATACAAGCCAGCCTTGTACCGGTCATCCCCGTGGCTTGCCGCCATGCGCAGATAGTCCAAGGCCATCCCGGGCTCCTTGGTTGTGGAGGACACGATGTACACAAACATCCGCGCAGGCTGAACCCTGCCCCCGCCCTCTTTGATGGACAGCGTCAGCACATTGTCCTTCATCGCCTGATAGCTGTCGCTGCTCATCAGGGCTACCATGCCGCTGCCGGTATTTTCCGGGTATTTGGGCAGAGGCAGCCGCTCAATCTGCTCCAAGGCCTCCACAAAGAGGGGGTCCTTGAAGTTCAATTCCTGGCCAGACTGGTAGCAATGATGCATGTGCCAGTTTATCAGGCGATCTTTGAGCAGGGCCTTTGTATCCGCCACAGCAAAGGGGCGCATATCCTGCCCGCGGGACACCTCCTGCCAGTTCATCAAAAATTGGACCAGGCCCTCAAAGCTCAAGGGCAAATCACCCATCCGCAAGCCCAGGGCCTCCATGCTGTCAGGGAACACCTGCACGCTGTGCAAGGCATCCACGCGGACGGGCAGGCCGTAGAGCTTGCCCTCCACCATCACCTGGTCGCGGATGGCGGGGTGCATGCGCTGGACTGCCTCCATCAGCCCCTGATCCTGGCTTAAATCCAGGCAGTAGCCCTTTTTGATGAGGGAGCGCAGGTCGTAGACCTGGGTGTTGATCACCATGATGTCATATTCCAGCATCCCGGTTTGGATGCGCTGCCCCAATTCCCCTGTGGTGAGGGTTTCGTTCATGGAGGCGCTGCGTTGGCTGCTGAGGGCCACATCGGGCCGCTGCATCATAAAGCGGTCATACACACCGCCGTGATACTGCCCGCCCGGACCTTCCCCGACCAGGTGTAATCCGCCCTTGACCGCCTCGTTGGGATCGGCCAGGAAGAGGCCGGTTTCGTAGATGGCTAGCAGCTTGCCGCCCATGATGATGCCCGGGTTGTTCATGCCGTTACTCTCCACCGGCATCACCCGCAGCGCGCTTAAGCCGCCCTTAATCTGCCAGCGCCACAAGGTGGACTGGCTGAGGAAATAGGCAGCCTGCGCTGATTGATCATAGCCGATGGAATAGCCAATCGCCGGCAAATCCGTCAGGTGGCGCGTTTTACCGCTGTCGGTGTCCAGGATGCGCAGCCGCCCGACGTGCTTGCCGTCCTTATACAACCTGTCCGCCAAAACCACCTGTCCGTCCTCCATCAGCGCGAAGGAGTACACACCCTTGCTGTCCTGAAACAGGGTGGTTTTGTCCTTTTTCAGGTCATACCGGCACACCAAGGGCGTGTCATAATCGCTGTCCTTCACGCTGATTAAGAAAAACAGCTGTGTGTCCTGATACACAAAGTGCCGGATGTAGCTGTGCTTGCCCGCCCCCTTGATGTCCCGGGAGAGGGGCAGCGGGATGCGTTCTTTTGGCTTGCCCGACTCTGCATACACCAGTTCCAGGGTGTTGCTGCCGTGGGGCAGGACGTACACGCCGCCTTCGATTTTCGCAAGGCCCATCATCGTTTCATGGGAAGGAAGGGCGAAAATGGGGGCGACTGGTTCAAGCGCGGTCTGCCCGGGTGCATAGCGATACAGCGCATTATCCATGGTGATTGCATAGGCTGAATGCTTATCTCCCGCTTGCAGATACATCCACGTCCATCCGCCCTCCGCCGGAACAGGCAGAGCCTGGCTCCCGGCGTGTGCCCACCCCGGAAGCAGCAAGAAAAGCGCTGCGAGGATTATGAAGAATCGCTTGGTTATTTGTGTCATTACAGGCCTCCTTATCAAGTGGGTTCACCCATTGGACGATAAGGAAGCGTAAAACATATCAAGCCTTATTCATTCCTGCTCAATCAAAGCCGTTTTTACCATCTGGTTGAGCTGGGACAGGAATTGGTCCGGGTCGAAATTGCTGTTGGTCAGGTACTCATCAAAGAAATCCGGATATTCCTTGACCAGAAGCCGGACGGGGTTAAAATCCGGAATGCTGACTTCAACCGCCAGGCGGCGCGCAAGCGCAGCCTGCTCGGGGGTGAACAGCCACCGGTCAATCTGCTGGGATTCCATCATGGCCTTGTGATCTTTGATGGTCTGCTCCATGGCGCTTTTTTCGGCGCCGGTCAGTTTTGCCAGCTCTTCCTCAAACCCCTTAAGCTGATCCGTCTGTGCCGCAGCCATGCTGGCATATTCCTCGCTCTCAATGCCGGAGGTGGCGCGGGTATCGCGCAGGATGGTGGTGGAAGCGTCCAGCGTCCTTGCGAAGGAATCCATAAACTGCAGCGCTGTCTTTTGGTTTTTGGAGAAGGGGTTGATGACAAAATAGGTGAAGGCGTCGCCATGAGGCATCAGCGCCGGCGCATTGCCCTGAAGGAAGGTCAGCAGCATGTACTCCCTGTCCTTGGGGGTGAACGGCAAAAAGTAGTCATAAAACAGCCATTGTGTGGCGTCCTTGCCGATCGTCACCTTCATGTTAGCCACCTTGGCAATCTGGGCTAAAAGCTCCTTCATCTGGGCTGTCTCAAAGTCCAATTCCTGGCCGTTTTTCATCATCTCTGCCGCAATCTGGGTGAGCACAGTGGGCAAGTCCAGGGTGTTGCCAAAGGGCTCTATGCGGATCTCAGGGTTGTCGTCCATCTTTTCCTTGATATAGCGCTCACAAAGCTGGTAGTACTCCAGGAAGGTTTTGGGCGGCTCATAGCCCAACTCCTTGAACAGGGAAACAGAGTACACCGGGACATCCACAAAGGCATCCTTATAGAACAAGAGGATCTTGCCGTCCTGTGCCGCCGTGTCATGGAAGGGTTTCTCATAGGCATCCACGACTTCCCTGACAGCCGGGGCGCCTGACATATCCGCCGCGTAGCCCTTTTTCTTGATTTGAGAAATCAGGTTCTGGTCGCGCAGCAGGTAGATGTCCACCTCATCGGATTGGGTGAGCATGTCGTTGATAAAACGCTCCTCCTGCGTAAGCGTGCCGGAATCCAGGAAGACCAGCTCCGTTTGCGCGTGCTCCTTTAGGAAGGGGGTGTAATTCCCAGCGCGGCCAATTGGGTCCAATACCTTGAGGGTGTCCCGCCCCTGCAAGGCGCCGGAGGTCAGGGGGCGCACCGCCACCATCCCGTCAGAGAAGATGGCTGCGTGACCCGCGTCAATCAGCGTCAAGCCATAGGTGTCGCCCCGGGGCAAGTAGGAAAGGGGGGTGGCCTTGTCCTCCCCCACTAGCCAGGAAAACAGCTGGGAGGCGCTGGCGGAATAGATCAGGTCCTTTTCATAATCATAGGCTACCGTGCTGCCCACGCTGCTCCCGTCCATCTCACCCAGGACGCTGCGCTCGCCGGTTTCAAATTGGTACTGCACATAGGCCATTGACCGGCCTGTTTCTGTCTGGCTTAACTCCACCGCCAAAAGCTGCCCGTTTTTGTAGGGCGCTATATCGCGCACATCCTGCGCGATGAGGCTGTTTACCTCCCCCGTGCCGGTGTGGAAGCGTGAAAGCTTCCGTGTGCCATATTCAAAGGTATACAGGTAGGGCGCGCGGAAGGCGACCTGGCTGAAATAGATATCCTCCGCGTCAGGAACGGTGAAGAACTCCTCCTTCGCCACAGGGTCTTGATCCAACAAAACGCGGTGGAGGATTTTGGTGCCGCCTTCAAAAACCAGCAGCCCTTCCTCATCCGCGAACAGGTGCTCCATCCCCAAAAAGCTGGTGGAGGGATCCGTGGACGCTGCTTCCGGTTCGGTCAGCCGTTTTACGGTGACCGCTTTGGGGCCCAGCAGGTAGATGCCGCTGCCGCCCAGCACATACAACTGCCCCTTGAAGGAAGCCATGGACATGGGGTAGTCCTCCCCGAAATCGTCCTCCAGGAAGTTGGCGTACAGCACATCCTCTGCCGCCGCATTGCCGATGCCAGACAGTAAAACCATCAAGGTCAGGCAAAAAACCATGCATTTTCTCAACATATTCATTATCCTCCTTCGTATCAACACAACAACCATACAACGTAAAAGGCCGCCGCTTTCATGCGGGGCGGCATAAGGGCCAGCCTGTGCCCTTTGTGCCCCCTGTCTATATAGACGGCGGAGGGATGCGATATTTACAATGGTTTGTGTTTGATTGCTGTATACAATAAAAAACCGCTTCACAAAAAGCGGATTTGCTATGGTGTGATTGGCGTTAGAACAGCGCGATGATGCTGACCAGGGCCGGCGCGATGAGGATGGCGGGCAGCAAATCCGCCACTTTAAAACTGCCAATCTTGAGCAGATTCAGCCCCAGCGCGATAATCAACAGGGAGCCCACACAGGTCATCTCATTGATGGCGGAGACGGACAGCAAGGGCGCAATCAAGCCGGCCAGCAAGGCGATTGCACCCTGGTATACCAGGATGGTGAAGGCGGACAAGACCACGCCCAAGCCCAGGGTGGACGCCAACATGATGGCGGCGGCAAAATCCAGCGCGGATTTGGCGTAGAGGGTATCAAACTTCGCGCTTAAGCCCGCTTCCAGGGAGCCAGTAACGGACATCGCGCCCACGCAAAACAGCAAGGAGGCCGTGACAAAGCCCTCCGCTACCTGGCCATATCGCGCGCGGGTTAGGCGCTGTGCCCGCTCGCCCAGGCGGGTGATGGCGCCGTCCAGATTGAGCGCAGTGCCCACCAAGGCGCCCAGCACCATGGCAGCAATCGCGATAAGCACGTTTTCACCTTTCAGCGCGCCGGAAAAACCGATGTACAGGGTGCACAAGCCCAGCGCGGTCATGATGGCGCTGGCGTATTTATCCTTGAGGAGTTTGCCAAAGAGCGTGCCAATCAGGCCGCCCAGGACGACCACCACTGCGTTGACCGCTACGGCGAACATGCGCGCACCCCCTTTTGAGCAAGTCTGTTTGCCCTTGCTTCCCCTGCATCATAGCAAAGATGCGCCCTTAATCTCAAACAAAACCAGCCTTTGATACAGCAAACAAACAAGGCGACGGGGAAGATATGGCGCAAGGAATACATTGGATGTAAATCAGTCGTTTTCCAGTAACTCCATTACCAGCTTCAGCGACTTCGTGGCATCCAGATAGGCGTAGCGGCCGCCCTCGTACTCGCCGGTTTGCAGCAGTTTCATGCCGCCCGCTTGAAGCACCGCGATTTTCTCCTTCATTCCCCTGATCACAAAGGCGATGTGGTGAAAGCCTTCACCGTTTTTGTCCAGATCATGCCGCCAGGTGGAGGGGGCATGGTCGGGCTGAATCAACTCCAGGCTGAGGTTTGGCCCCACATCAAAGAAGGCCAGTTTGGCGCGCGCTGAGGACGGCTGCCCCAGGTACTTCGTCTGGGCGGTCTCCTCCGCATCTGTTTCGGACCACTGCGGCACCTCCACGCCCAGGAATTTGGCGTATTCCGCGCTTGTTTTCTCAATATCATGCACCAAAATCCCAATTTGGGTAATCACATTGGTGCCAAGGATGGGCTTTTCCATATTGTTCCTCCTAAAATATCGTCATCTGGCATTATCCCTTTACGCGCAGTATATCATTTGTCCGATTCACACTCAAGCTGATTGCAAAACCCCTCCCAGATTCACTATAATCAAGCTGCGAACCAGATGAACAATCAGGAGGAACACATCATGAAATTAGGCGGTTCTGTCGTTGGATCATGGAAAACAAGTGAGGACTGGGCGAAATTATTAACATCAACCGGCTTTGCCGCAATCCCCTGCCCGGTTAACAGCAACACAGACCAGGCGCTGGCAAAGGAAGTCATCGCCGCCACACGGGAAGCGGGCGTTGTCATCGCGGAGGTCGGTGTCTGGAAGAATGTGCTGTCACCCGACACGAACGAGCAAAAAGACGCGCTTCACTACGCCAAGGCGCAGCTGGCCCTGGCAGAGGAATACGGCATCCCCTGCTGCGTGAACATCGCGGGCGCGCCCGGCGCGCGCTGGGACGGGGCCTACAAGGCAAACTACACCCAGGAAACCTACGAGCTGATCATCAACACCGTGCGGGACATCATCGACAGTGTAAAGCCCAAGACCGCGTTTTATACCCTGGAGCCCATGCCCTGGATGCTGCCGGACGGACCGGATGAATACCTGCAGATGATTGCCGACATAAACCGGCCGCAGTTTGCCGTGCACATGGATTTTGTCAACATGATCAACAGCCCGCGGCGCTTCCTGTACGCGCATGAATTCATCGAGGAGTGCTTGCAAAAGCTGGGCAAGCATATAAAAAGCACCCATTTGAAGGACAGCCTGATGAAGCCGGACTTCACCGCTGTCATCCACGAAACCGCGCCTGGGCTGGGCCAGCTGGACTTTGCACAGGTCTTGGACAGCATCAACCGCCACCTGCCTCATGACGCGCCTGTCTTGCTGGAACACATGAACACCTTTGAGGAATACGACCAAGCCTTCCGTCATATGCGCGCCATTGCAAAGGCAGCGGGCATCCCACATGCTTGATGTTAGCGAGTTTGGGACGCTTTTGATGCGCCGGTCGCAGGCCCCAACCTGCCTACAAATCATTCGTAAATTCACATCGTAACTTCCACAGTGTAAAGGGTGTGGAGATTACCATGTGAAATGAACGGAAGTTAGTGTAATAAAGTGTGACTAAAGAATA
>JAAYFC010000154.1 GCA_012728435.1 Clostridiales bacterium
ACAGGTGCGTTCTGTTTGTTTTGTTGTGCTTATGCAAGAAAGTTATTCTTTTTTCTCTTAATATATACACTTGTGTTATGCTAAAATGATTAGCTTAACTATGTATACCTATGAGCTGTAAGAATAATTAATTCTTGCGGCTCTTACTTTTTTATAAATAATTCGAATAAGGAGGACAAATAACATTATGATAAATAAAGACACTTTGCTAACACATGATAATCTCCATATAGAGTCGGATACTGCAGGCGACACTTATATGGAGTGATAACAAGGTCGCCTATTGTTCTGACTTTGTTATTTATACTATTAAATACAGAGGAGGACAAAAATATGTCTTTAATAAATGTTACAAACCTAACCTTTGCTTATGAAGGTAGCTATGATAATATTTTTGAAAATGTAAGTTTTCAAATTGATACCGATTGGAAATTGGGCTTTACCGGAAGAAATGGAAGAGGAAAGACTACTTTTCTAAATCTTTTGCTTGGGAAATACGAATATAATGGAAGTATATCAGCTAATGTAACTTTTGAATATTTTCCTTATGAGATGCAGGATCCAGAAAGTTTTACCATAGATATCATAAAGGAAATCAGTCCCAATTCAATGGATTGGGAAATAATGAAAGAAGTATCCTTGTTGGATATAGATGATGATGTTTTATATAGACAGTTTAATACACTATCAAAAGGTGAGCAGACCAAAGCTTTGCTTGCTGCAATGTTTTTGAAGGAAAACTCATTTCTTCTTATTGATGAGCCTACAAATCATTTGGATGCAGAAGGTAGAAAAAAGCTCAGTAGCTACTTGGCAAAAAAGAAAGGATTTATTCTGATTTCACATGATAGAGCTTTTCTAGATAATTGTATTGATCATATTCTAGCAATTAACAAAACTAATATTGAAATACAGAGAGGAAACTTTTCTTCATGGTGGAGAAACAAAGAATTACAAGATAGTTTTGAATTAGCAGAAAATGAAAAATTGAAAAAGGATATCGGCCGACTTTCGAGTTCAGCGAAACGTACAACTGTATGGTCAGATAGTGTGGAAAGCAGCAAGCATGGAACTACTAATTCAGGGAGTAAATTAGATAAAGGTTATGTTGGACACAAAGCAGCAAAAATGATGAAGCGTGCTAAAAATATAGAATCTAGACAACAAGATATGATTGATGAAAAATCAAAGCTCCTTAAAAATATTGAATCTAATGAAAGCTTAAAAATAGCACCGCTTACTTTCTATGACAAAAAACTTGTAGAACTTACAGATGTTGCAATTGAATATGATGATAGAATTGTCTGTGAAGGAGTAAGTTTCACTATAGAGCAAGGTGAAAAGATTGCTATTCAAGGGAAGAATGGCAGCGGAAAATCAAGCATATTGAAATTAATTTATGGAAAAGACATCCCCCATAGTGGAATTGTAAAAAAGAATAATAGGTTAATTATTTCGTATGTTTCACAAAATACTTCGGATTTAGATGGTAACTTATCTGAGTATGCAGATAAACACCGTATTGAGGAGAGCTTATTTAAATCGCTGCTAAGAAAACTTGATTTTTCAAGAGAACAGTTTGAAAAGAATATTGAGGATTTTAGTGGAGGACAGAAGAAAAAGGTATTGCTTGCTAAAAGT
>JAAYFC010000083.1 GCA_012728435.1 Clostridiales bacterium
CAGGGCCAAGCCGCCCGCGATGGCGAAATGGCCAACGCGGTACAGGGGAAACAACAGGGAATACAAAAGCGCGCTGCCACCCGCTGTTAAAAAGGCTGCCGCCCACCCTTTGCCAGGGGAAGTGGACTGCTTGATTTTTTTGGCCATGCGCCCTCCATTCAGACAAAAAAGCACGTGAAAACGGCGGTTTCGCCTGTGCAAGTATAACATACCCGTTTCTATTTCATCAAATGAAAACTTGATGAGAAAATCTTGTAAGCAAATGCATAATACAGTGGACTTTGCACCCCTCAATTGCTAAAAAGGCCTTATCGTCATCATTCATAAACAATTTGCGTTCTGTCCGGGTTTCGACCTTTTTTTAGCACATTTCTATGGTATAATCGTTGCGGATTGATTACATAAGTTGAGGTATTTGCATGATTGTCATTGGACTGAGCACCAATAAGGACTCCAAGACCCAGGCGGACACGATGCCCAAAGACTATGTGAAGGCGGTTTTACGCGCCGGCGCGCTGCCCGTTATCCTGCCAATGATTCAAGAGGACGACCCCAATTACGATGAGTTCATGGACAAAATCATCAACATGGTGGACGGCATCGTCTTCACCGGCGGGCCGGATTTGGAACCAACCTTTTACAAGGAAGCGCGTTTGCCCGGCTGCCAGGAGCCTCTGGCTGACCGCGACAAGGCGGACCTGGCGCTCATCTCCCGCGCGCTGTCCGTGCACAAGCCCTTCCTGGGCATCTGCCGCGGGATGCAGGTCTGCAACGTCATCACGGGCGGCAGCCTCTATCAGGACCTGCCCACCCAACGGCCTGAGGTCAATAATCACGACTTGCCGGACCGGTTGGAAGCCCATCAGGTGACGATAGCAGAAGGCAGCCTGTTAAACCGGGTGACCAAGGCTACGCAGATGCCTGTCACCAGCCGCCATCACCAGGCGGTCAAACAGCTGGGTCATGGGCTTCGGGCCGTCGCCTTTAGCGAGGAAGGCATCATCGAGGCGGTTGAGTTTGAGGATGGCCGTCCCGCCCTGTGCGTGCAATGGCATCCAGAGAACCTGTCAGGAACCGACAAACGCCACCAAGCCCTGTTTGACTGGCTGGTGCGGGCAGCCGAAGAGCGAAAATGAAAATTGCCCTCATCGCCGATCTGCATGGCAACCTGCCGGCAGTGATGGCCCTTGAAGCGCACCTGAAGGCCCAGCAGCCGGATTTAGTCTGGTGCCTGGGCGATGTGGTGGGCAAGGGCCCCTCCTCCCGCGAGTGCTATGACTGGGCGATGCGGCATTGCGATGTGCTGCTGGGCGGGAATTGGGACATCGGCATTGGGGAACGTAATTACTACCGGGACGCCTATTATCACCAGCAACTGGGCGAGCAGCGCTTAAAGGTGCTGGCCAGTTTGCCCTTAGAGAAGCACATCACGTTGTCAGGCCGAAACCTCCGGCTGATTCATGGACGGCCGGTGATGGAGAAGCTGCACCGCACACACGAACCCAAGGAATCCCTGCTGCCCTTTCTCCCACCTGGTGTGGACATGCTGATTTACGCGGATTCGCACCGCCAGGGCATCCGCACCTTGCATGGGCAGATTATCAACATCGGCTCTGTCGGCAACGCACTGGGGATCCCAATGGTGCAATACGCCATACTGGAAGGTGAGGAAAGCGAGCAGCTGGCGCCGCTTGAGATCCGCATGATTACCCTGCCCTATGACAACGAGGCTGCCGCGGAGGACGCGCGTCAGGCGGAAGGCCTGCCAGACGCCGCGGCGTATATCAAAGAAGTACTGACCGGAGTGTATTCCGGCAACCTGCGCATCAAATCCAAAAAGCGCACGAACAAATAAAGGAGGACCAGATGTCTACCATCCCCACCGCACATATTTCTTCCAAAAAAGGCGATTTCGCCAGAACCGTTCTCATGCCGGGCGATCCGCTGCGCAGCAAGTTCATCGCGGAAAATTTCCTCAAAAACGCGCGCCTGGTCAACAACGTCCGCGGCATCCAAGGCTATACCGGCGAATACAAAGGCAAGCTTGTTTCCGTGATGGCATCCGGCATGGGCATGCCCACGATGGGCATTTATTCCTATGAGCTGTTCAATTTCTATGAGGTGGAGCAGATTATCCGCATTGGAAGCGCTGGTATGATTCGCCAGGATTTAAAGCTGCGGGACGTGGTGGCAGGCCTGTCCGCCTACTCCAACTCCAACTACGGCGAGCAGTTTGGTTTCAAGGGCAATCTGGCGCCCACAGCGGACTTTGGCCTGTTGATGCAAGCCTACGCGACCGCAAAGAAACTTGGCATTGATATGAAGGCCGGTCCCATCTACTCCTCTGACATTTTCTATGACGAGTCAAAGCCGGCCGCCAGCGAGGTGCTGGAGAAACTGGGCGTTTTGTGCGTGGAGATGGAGGCCTATGCCCTCTACCTGAACGCTGCGCGCGCAGGTAAAAAAGCCCTGGCGCTGCTAACCATCTCCGACAACCCCAAAACCGGCGAGGGGCTGCCCAGCATTGACCGGCAGGAAACCTTCACGCAGATGATGGAGATCGCGCTGGAGATTGCCTGATGCACATCCTGGTTAGCGCATGCCTGTTGGGGCTGCACACCCGCTATGACGGCAAGCACAACCAAAGGGATAACTTAATCAAGCTGGGTGAGCGCCATGTGCTGATTCCGGTTTGTCCGGAGCAATTGGGCGGCCTGCCAACCCCGCGGGTGCCCTGTGAGCGGGTATATCATCAGGTTATCAGCAAAGATGGCGCTGATTGTACGGCGGCGTTTGAGCTGGGAGCGAACGAAGCGCTGAAGGTGTTTGAGCTGTGCGGCTGCGAAGCTGCAATCCTCAAAGCACGCAGCCCTTCCTGTGGCAAAGGGCCCACCTATGATGGCAGTTTTACTGGTAAGCTAACAGATCGGCCTGGCATGTTTGCGGAGAAACTGATCAAGATGGGCATCCCGGTTTATAATGAGGATGAACTCCATCTGCTTGTGTGATAAGACGTAATAAACCAATGTGTACAACAGATGTGACACGCGACCTGTTTATTGGGTCGCGTGTCAGACTGAAGACAAAGTCCCGGCTCCGAGCGGCTGGGATTTTGACTTTTATTTGGTGAATAGTGAGTAAATTCAAGGGAATTTGGGGGTTATATGGTATAATAAGGCATGAAACAAAGGGGTGTTGTTCCTTATGATGA
>JAAYFC010000084.1 GCA_012728435.1 Clostridiales bacterium
AACCTCGAAAACCTGGCTGAAAAACGCTCAGGCAAGCATTCCGATTCTAACTACTGGCAAAACAAGCCCATTGTACCAAGCGCTGCATGGCCTTTCCTCTTTCTCTGTCGCCTGACTACCTACAATATCTTGACGCGATCCAGGTACGTCGCTTCCTTGACAGGCAAACGGCGTCATGGTAACCTGTACATATCTGATTAACTGCATGAAACAATGATTGTTACAAGTTGTTAATTAGATTGACGGAGAAATTGATTTTAGACTGAGTTCAGCTGTCATTGTCGATAGCAATATCATGATCGCTGAAGGAGATAGGGCATGAAACGTCAGTTGTTTGCAGGTAAAGCGCGAATCCTGCTGCTGCTTTTGATTGATATCCTCTTTTTATCTGCTGCGTACGGGGCTTTTCTCCTACGCTTTGACGTCAGCACGCCTGCTGTAGCATTGAACGATGTTACAGTTTTTTTTGTGATTATGCTGGGCAGCACCTTCTTATGCAGGCTGTTGCTGCGCGTCTACCAGCAGATGTGGCGTTATGCGAGCTCCGCGGTGTATTTGTTGGTATCACTTGCTGATATGATTGGCGGGATGCTGTTTTTGCTGATTGACCGGCTCCTGCTGCCGGTTCATCTGCCGTTTTTTGTCGCGGTGGCAGCCTTCAGCGTGGGCCTGCTGGTGACGCTTGCATCCCGGTTTACCTACCAATATATCCGTAAAAAACAGGATGATTTGTTTACTGCCCGCAGTTCCATCGCCCTTGAAAAGCCAAACCGGATCAATGTCGCCATCGTGGGCGCAGGGGAAATGGGCGTTTTTTTAGTGCAGGAGCTGTTGATGAGCCGGAACTCCCGCTACCACCCTCTGTACCTGATTGACAATGACCCGCGCAAAATCGGTACCAGCATCGAAGGGGTGCGGGTGATTGGACCGGATCATAAGATCCTCCCGACCATCAACAAGCTCCCCATCCAGGAGATCATCCTGGCGCTGCCCAACATGGAGCCCCATAAGCGGGAGGAACTGTTTAAACAGTATATGACCACCGGCTGCAAGGTGATGGTGTATGACTACCCAGTTGAGCGCTTGAGTCAGGCACACAACAAGCGCCTCATCCGTGACATCAACATCGAAGACCTGCTCTTTAGGGAGCCCATATCTTTAAAGGACAAAAGCGTTCAGGAGTTTTATCAAGGCAAGACAATCATGGTGACCGGTGCCGGCGGATCGATTGGCAGCGAGCTTGCCAGGCAATTGGCGGAAGCTAAACCGAAGATGCTGGTGCTGCTGGATGTTTATGAAAATTCCATCTACGACCTCCAACAGGAATTAAAGCGCCGCTATGGCAATGCGCTGAATATGCAGGCAGTCATCGCCTCCGTCTGCGACTACAACCGCATCCATGAAGTATTCAAACGTGTGAGGCCGCAGGTGGTGTTCCACGCCGCCGCGCACAAGCATGTGCCGCTGATGGAGGACAACTGCGCGGAAGCCATCCACAACAATGTGTTTGGCACCTATTATACGGCGATGGCGGCCGAGAAATATGGCACCGGGCGCTTTGTGCTGGTGTCCACTGACAAGGCGGTGAATCCCACCAACATGATGGGCGCGACCAAGCGTCTGTGCGAGATGGTGGTGCAAAGCCGGCACAGCGACGCCACCCAGTTCGCGGCGGTCCGGTTTGGCAACGTGCTTGGTTCCAATGGCTCGGTGGTGCCCCTCTTCCGCCGGCAAATTGAGGAAGGCGGGCCGGTCACCATCACCGACAAGCGCATCATCCGCTATTTCATGACCATTCCGGAAGCCTCCCAGCTGGTGCTGCGCACCGGGACGCGCGCGGAGGAATCCGAGGTGTATGTGCTGGACATGGGTAAACCAATCAAAATCATTGATTTGGCTTACAAGCTCATCTCGCTGTCCGGCTTTGTTCCGGAGCAGGACATCCAGATTAAGGAGATTGGCCTGCGCCCGGGTGAGAAGCTGTACGAAGAGCTCCTGGTCAAGGTAGAGGATTGCAAAAAGACCAGAGATGAGCGCATCTTCATTGAGCGGGGAGAGGCCCCTGCGCGGGATGAAGTGGACAGGACGCTCAGGGCGCTGCGCCAGGCGCTGGATATGCAGGCGGATGATGCGCTGCTCAAGGAGCTGATGATGCGGATTCTGCCTACATACCGCCATGCGCAGGAGGTCAACGCGCACGCTGCGGATGCCGCGGAGGTACACGCAGCCGAAGAAACACGCCCCATTATGGAACCCTTGGGGATTCCAATTTAAGGATAGGAAGGACAGTATGATGAACAAAAACAGAAGGATGTTGGCGCTGATACTCAGTATGCTGGTGTTGTTCTCAACATGCGGCGCCATGTTCGCAGAGGCGCCGAATCTCACGGATGAGGAACTTGCGGCAATCGACCTTGCCCTGCAGGACGAAAACAAAGACGTGCCTGTGCAGGAGGGGTTTCGTATCCAGGTGTCGCCTGATGATCTTTCCGTGACGGAAGGCCTGGACGAAAATTGGATGAATATCCTGCTGCTCGGAACCGACACAGGGAGCATCCAGTTGAACTATGGCCGCACAGACACGATGATTATTTTATCCGTCAATAAAGTAACTGGTAAAATGAAGCTTGCCTCACTGGTGCGTGATATGAAGGTCGACCTGCCCATATACAACAGACCCGCCAAAATCAACGCGGCCAACGCCTATGGCGGCCCCTTGCTTGCGGTGAAAACCGTCAATGAAACCTTTGGCTTAAACATCAGGCACTATGTTTCCATTAACTTTAAGGGTTTCAAAAACGTCATCGATCAATTGGGCGGTGTCGAGTTGCTTCTCAATGGCTCTGAGTCAAAAATCGTGGGTGTGAGGCATTTGGATGAGCCTCAATTGCTCAATGGTGAACAGGCTTTGGAGTATGTGCGCATCCGCATGCTTGATAATAATTTTGGCCGCAATGAGCGTCAACGCAAACTGTTGAATTCCCTGTTTAATAAGATACTGAAGGGGTCCAACATGCAGCAAGCCATGGAGGCCCTGACGGAAGCCATTCAACACATGGCAACCAACTTATCGATTAATGATTTGCTTTCCCTTGTCATTCCCGTGTTTACTGGCATGGAGCAGATGGACACCATTGGCTTCCCGGCAGAAGGTGACTACCGTTACCAGTATGAGGAGCCTTTGGCATCTGCTGTTGTGTTTAAACTTGAGGAAACCAAACAGAAACTGCACGACTATATCTATCAAGGCATCACGCAAAACAACCCTTAAGGAGATTTTATGAAACGATTTTTTCTGGCATTACTGGTTTTAGCCCTAATCCTGCCCAGCCTTGCGCTGGCACAAACAACCATCGATCCCACCGCTAAGCGGGGCATCAAACCTGAGCGCGGCTTGCCCAACAACCCAGCCATCGCGGGTGAAAGCATGACGACCGGTCTGCCGACGGACGCGCCCTATGTGCCCGTTTTAGTCAATATTGACAACGTGTCCGGCGCCTGGCCGCAGTGGGGGATCAAGGATGCTGATATCATTTACGAGATGCCCATCCATGGTCTTGGCTTGACCCGTCTGATGGGCTTGTTTGCTTATACTCACCCAGAGGAAGTAGGGCCTACCCGCTCTGGCCGCGTGATGCACGCGGAGATGCGTCAGGAATGGGACGCAGCCTGGGTTTTTGTTGGCGTTCAAAGCAAGGAAGGATCCGATGTCAACCAAGCCTTGTATCAACTGGGCGCCAAGAAGAAGGATGTGAATCTGCTCATCAACGGAGCTACCGGCAAATCCTTAAAATACTTCAAAAGCATCAAGGGATATGCCCGGCCGCACAACCACAGCGTCAATCTTGCGCAGGTTAAAGGCGATGTGCAAGCCTATGATTTTCCACAGCGCGCCTTCCTCTTTACGGATGAATTACCTGTCGCTGGTGTTGCGGCAACACAGATCTCCCTGCGCTATGGCAGCGAGGGGAATGCCTATACCAACTCCAATTATACCTATGACGCGGCGACCAATCTGTACAGCAGATACCGTCAGAACAAGCCGTATGAGGACCGCGACCAACCCGGCGTTCCGCTCACCTTCAGCAATGTCATCGTTCAATGGACCGCTTTGAAATTCAACGGCGCGGCAAATGCGCCCCTGCTGACGGAGGTTGGTGAGGGCAATGCTGACATCTTCACCGGCGGCCGCTACATCCCCGGCTATTGGGTGCGGGAATCCGTAGATTCCCGGACGGTGTTCTATGATGCAGATGGCAAGGAAATCAAGCTGCAGCGCGGGAAGACCTTCATCAACATCACCACCGACCGCTCAACCAAGCTTAGCTACGAGTAAACACATCAATCAAACGACAGCAGCCCCAGAAATCGCATCTGGGGCTTTTTCTTTACAAGATATGACAAAACCCGCAGGGTTTTCCTGCGGGTTCTGCTGCGTTTCGCTCATTGGTAGCGGCGGTCGGACTCGAACCAACGACACTCCGGGTATGAACCGAATGCTCTAGCCAACTGAGCTACGCCGCCATTTTGGTTGCGGGGGAGGGATTTGAACCCTCGACCTCCGGGTTATGAGCCCGACGAGCTACCA
>JAAYFC010000085.1 GCA_012728435.1 Clostridiales bacterium
CACTATTCCTATTCTTTAGTCACACTTTATTACACTAACTTCCGTTCATTTCACATGGTAATCTCCACACCCTTTACACTGTGGAAGTTACGATGTGAATTTACGTATTAAATAATAGAATTACAACAATACAGTTGATTTTAAGCTGAGTACAAATCTGTTCATCAACAATATGCAGCGATTGTTTGCATAAAATGTATATTCATGCTTCTTGCAAAACAATGTTATCTCAAGGATTGCGTTTATTCACACCCCGATAGTACACAGCTGGCTTGGGCGGGAAAGTATCACTGGACAACAGCTTGGGCGGCTCAATCAAAACGCCGTTCTGAATCTTCTCTAGATAGGTTTCAACAACATATCCTTCTACTGCTTTTGTCTTTAATTTTTCTTCATCTGTATAGGTCGCGTAGATACCGGTGCTATCGGTTTCATATTTCTTTTCTTCAGGCGGCGGAATTGTTTTGACGGTCTCAGAGCGAAGACGGTAGGAAATACCATCTCCCAGTCCAATTCCATACATTTTAATTTCCGCAACCAATTTTTTTGAGCTTGTTCTGGCCTGCTTCACGTGGGCAGTGATATATATATCACCAGCAGAAGTGTTTTTAAACTGAAAATCGATGTTCCGGTCTTTTGTCAGGTAGACTGTCGCATCCTGGCCCATATCCGTATAGCCTATCTTGCCGGAGTGCGGGTAACGCTTCACAATCGAAAGCCCGGATGTCACCGCGGCCTGATACAGCGTGGTACTGGCTTGGCACACCCCTCCCCCAATCCCATCGACCAGATTGCCATAGGCATACTCCGGTGCTTCCGCAAAGCCGGCTTGCTCGGTGCGCGGACCTACGATGTTGTTGAAGCTGAAGGTCTGTCCAGGCTTCAAGATTTTTCCGTTAAATTTGGAAAAGGACAGGCGTATGTTGTGGATGCGGTTCGCACTATCCTTTTTGGAGGTTTCAACCGGTGTCTGGATGGTGGTTAAAAGCGCGACTGTATTCTCCAACTCCGCACGCGTCACTTTGGGCGGGATCAGGGATGGCTGAAGTTCATACGTACCGGATTGGCCGCTGGCCGCCATCTCCATGATTTGATCCATCGCAGCCTGGCTATCCAGTACAGCGCCAGCTTGCTCATCAATGAATACAAATGGATTAGGTTCGTCCGGACGGAACTCCGCAATGGCCGCATCAACCGGTTTCGCGTTTACATAAGGCGCGATCTGCGTAAAAATATCCACCAGGTGCGTGCTTTGCAGCTCCTTTTGACTGGTGTACAGTTTAAGCGGCTTGTTAGCTACGGATTCAATAGCCGCCTTTTGGTCATGGATACTGCCCTTGTGTGTGGCCAGCCAGGCTTCGTTGAGGAGCTGCTGAATCTCCTGATCTGACACCGTAATGCCTAGGACACCGTAATTCAAATTCGCAAAGGTAAACCCACGATAGCTGATGGCAAGATTCCAGCTGTTGATTCGCTCTTCCATCTTACTGCGGATCAGGGTAAAGGCATCCTGCGGCGTCATCCCCCCGATAGGCATGTCGTTAATCAGCACATTGGGTGCATAGACCTTCTGGTAAGGCTCAATAAACTTACGCACCTGGTTGTCACGAAGTGTGCTGACACCTAAAATTCCGCCCGCAATCAAAAGGATAATCAGCGCTATCATCATCGCGATTTTTACTGGATTAACGGGCTTGTGCGGTTTCCTGGGCGGACGCTTGTGCGGCGGTGCATAGCCTTGTTTCGCGCGAGGCGGCTGCATATTTTGCTGCGGTAAAGAAGCGTAGTAGGCTTGTTGGCCCCCTGGTTGTTGAGGTGGTTGATTTTGTATCAGGGCTTGCTGATTCGCTGCCGGAGATACCCATCCCTGCGGCGGTTGGTGATTCCTGTTTGGTTGTGGCACAAACCCTTGATTCATCCGTATTACCTATAGTGCTTTCATTATGACGCTCGCATCCAGGAAGCGCTGGACATCTTCAGCCATGCGGGTCCACCTTTTTATCTCGCTTCCTATGCTGCCATGCGTGTCGTTATCAGCGTGGTAGTCGCTGCCACCGGTGATAAGCAAACCTGCTTGCCTTGCGAACTGCTCCCAGTAACAGCAGGTAGCATCATCGTGGCTAGGATGATACGCTTCAATCCCCATCAAACCCGCATCCATCAAACGGCTGATTGCGCCAGATGTTGTGAGATTCCGGTTTTTAATAAGCCCGGGATGCGCCAGTACCGGCACCGCTCCAATCCGCCGGGCCATCTGGATTATGAAAACCGTCTCATATGGCTTGCGTGGTACGTAAGCCGGCTTGTCCACATCTAAATACTGGTCAAACGCTTCATGAATCGTCTGCACATATCCACGTTTAATCAATGCATTTGCCACGTGTGGACGCCCGCAGACTGTGCCGTTTTTGAATGACAAATCATCCATACGGATCATGATGCCCAAATCATTGAGCTTGGAAAGTATCTTGCCGCATCGTTCCTGACGTTCTCTTTGCATCCTGTCCAGCAAGTCTGTCAATTCTCTCATAGAATTATCCACGAAATAGAGCAAAACATGGACGTGCTCCCGTCCGGCGGTGTTAATCTCCACCCCAGGGATGAAGGTGATGCCATGTTGATTTGCCGCAGCAGCGGCTTCCCAGATGCCGTCGAGTGTTTCGTGGTCAGTCAAGGCCATATGGGTCAGCGTGGCGTCGGCAGCCCGCATAAGCAGCTTACTTGGTGTCAGCTCGCCATCAGAGGCGGTGCTGTGCATGTGCAGGTCTGCCCGAAGCAGTGTTTGATCAAGCATGTGTGGGCAAGAACTTGTCAACAGGGATATCATCCATAAACTTCAGGAACTCCTCCCGGTTGATGGTTTCCTTTTCAATCAAAAGGTTTGCAAGTCCGTGCAGTTTATCGATATGGGTTTTGAGCAAACTCATCGCCACATCGTAACTCTTGCGCATCATGCTGCTGACCTCATGATCAACCTTGGTGGCGGTCTCCTCGCTGAATTCGCGGGACTGGCCAAACTCCATGCCCACAAAAATCTCTTGATCATTACCCAGGTAAAGTGTGCCGATGTTTTCAGACATCCCCAGCTTGGTAACCATGGTGCGGATGACTTCGGTCGCGCGCTTCAAATCGGATTGCGCGCCGGTGTAGATATCGTTCTCTATCAGTTTTACCGCCGCATGGCCGCCCAACATCATGGAAATGGTCTGCAGCATCTTTTCCCGGCTTTGCATGTAGAATTCCTTTTCGGGCAAAGACAAGGTAAAACCGCCTGCATCCCCGCGCGGAACAATCGTTACGGTGTGAACCTCATCGCAAAGGGGCAAGAAGTGACCCACCACCGCGTGACCAGCCTCGTGGTAAGCGACAATCCGCTTGTCTTCCTCCAAGACCTTGCGGCTTTTCTTCTCTGGCCCCATCTGCACGCGCTCAACCGCTTCAATCAGGTGCTCTTGATGTATTTCCTTATCCTTGAAGCGTGCTGCGATAATGGCGCCTTCGTTCATGATGTTCTCAAGGTCAGCACCGGTTGCAAAGGGGGTGCGCTTGGCGATGTTTTCAAGATCAACATCGCCAGCCAAAGGCTTCCCTTTGGAATGCACCTTTAAAATGGCAATGCGGCCATTGATGTCCGGGTAGCTGACCGTAATCTGCCGGTCAAACCGGCCTGGGCGCAATAAGGCCGGGTCCAAGATATCCTGGCGGTTGGTGGCAGCCATGACAATAACGCCTTCGTTTGTGGTAAAACCGTCCATTTCAACCAACAGCTGGTTTAATGTTTGTTCGCGCTCATCGTGGCCGCCGCCAAGACCTGCGCCGCGGTGACGCCCAACCGCGTCAATCTCATCGATGAATACAATACTAGGCGCCATGCGCTTTGCCTGCTCAAACAGGTCGCGCACACGGCTGGCACCGACGCCGACAAACATTTCCACAAAGTTGGAGCCGCTGATAGAGAAGAAGGGCACCTTCGCCTCCCCTGCAACAGCCTTCGCAAGCAAGGTTTTACCAGTTCCAGGAGGGCCGACTAGCAGGACGCCCTTTGGAATCCGTGCACCTAAATCCAGATAATTTTTGGGGTTTTTGAGGAAATCAACGATTTCCTTCAGCTCATCCTTCTCTTCATCCGCACCTGCGACGTCCGCAAAGGTAATCTTATTTTTAGTCGGGTCCACCATGTTGGCTGAAGATTTACCAAAGTTCATCACGCGGCCGCTGCCGCCGGCTTGTTGACGCATGATAAAGAACCAGAACACCATCACCAACCCCATGGTTAGAATGTAGGGTAGCATTTCTACATACCAAGGGGTGATAATCGGCGGCAGATAGTCCACCGCGAAGCCCAGATCGTTGACGCTGACTTGATCAAGGGGCTTGTTGTTTTTCGTCGCGTTCATGGTCCGCACTGTATCTATAAAATCAGGGCCGATGGTGGTTTCAAAATCAAACCGAGCAGGGTAATCCACCCGCGCAATCGGGCTGTTGCGGTTAAGGCCAATCAAATGGTTGCCGCGGATGGATACGCGATCTACCGAGTTGCTCTCAATTTTGCTGAGCAATTCGGGATAAGTGATGCGGTTGGTTGGCACCTTCAAGCTGTCTGAAATAAACCAAGCCAGCAGCAGGAAAGAAGCAATCATGATTAAGTAGCCAAACGGGCCACGGGTCTTACGCAAAAGGCAGTCCTCCTTGATAACGAATCAAATAATAGTATACCACGTTTCAACAAACCTGCGCGCGGCTTATTCCTCACCGCTGTAAATCCGGGGGTGCAATACCCCCACAAAAGGCAGGTTGCGGTACTTTTCCTGATAGTCAAGTCCATAACCGACTACAAATTCATTGGGAATGGTAAAGCAGGCATAATCCACATTCAATTCTATCTTTCGGCGTGCCGGTTTATCCAGCAGGGTTGCAATGCGTATGGACCGTGCGCCGCGCTCACGCAACACCTTTTTGATGTAGGATAAGGTCAGCCCGCTGTCAACAATGTCTTCCACCACCAAAACGTCCTTGTTAAGGATAGCATGGTCAAGGTCTTTTAGAATACGGACTACGCCGGAGGTCTTTGTGCTGTTGCCATAGCTTGAAATCGCCATAAAATCAGTGGTCAAAGGCAAGTCCACCTTGCGCATCAAATCTGTGAAAAAAACAGAAGCGCCTTTTAGAATACAGATGAATACAGGGTCCAGATTCATGAACGCCTGTGTGATTTCTTTGCCTAAGCGGGTCACTGCCAAATGGATCTCTTCCTCGGTAATCAGCACATGGTCCAGATCGTTTAATAAAGACCGCTCGTTCATGGTGTCTTGCCTCCGTTTTCGTCAATTTCATGGGGTAAGGCGCTGTTAAAAACCAGCTTGACCTTTGAGGTGGTGTTCAGTGTGATTGAAGCTTCTTCAGATACGCCGCATCCTGGCACCCAGAGAACCTGGTTTCCACGCGCGTAAACCGGCCAATAAAAGCGGAACGGACGGTCAACTCCCTTTGCGCTTAAATACTTCCTGAGGGACTGTGTGCCCTTCATGCCTAGTGGAATGATGACATCATCCTTTTGCACCATCCGCATCGCGGCACCTTTTACACGCGCTGCATCCACCACCTGCTCACGCTGCCCATCACCCAGGTCATCTCCTGCTGTTTGCCAGTCGGGTTGAGGCCAGGTGAGCTTTGTTAATTTTACATCATCACGCAAAATATGCAACCTATCCTTTGATAAAACTGCTGTTGTATTCATCGGTAAATTGAGGGTGCTGCCAGCAAAGCCTGACGCAAAGGAAACCAAACGCTCCGTTTGCTTGTAATCCAGTTCCCCACATACCGTTTTACACAAGCTTCTCACCAGCCGCCGTTTCATCGCAGTCTCTTGTTTTTGCCAGGGCTTTCTTAACAGAAAAATAAAGGGAGGATTTATTCTTGCATGCTTGCTCAACCAGTCATCTTCCAAGCGCTGAAGAAAATCATGCTCAGCTTGAAGGATATTTGCTGTTTGGGACATCCTCAAAACCATCCCAGGTGCAAGATCCTCAAGGCTTGGGATCAGACAGTGGCGGATATTGTTTCTGAGTATTCGCGTGTCGAAATTGCTTTCATCCTCAACCTGCTGTAATCGATGTTTTTGTAAGTACGTCATCAACTGTGTTTTTTCTATTTTCAACAAAGGCCGCCAGTAGGGGGCGCGCAGTTCAACCATGCCTGCAAACCCTGCCAGACCTGCCCCCCGCATCAAGTGCATCAGGATGGTTTCCGCTTGGTCATTTGCATGGTGTGCCAGCGCAACAACCTCTGCTTGTGTTTGTTCTTGTACCTGCTGGATTGCAGCATACCGCGCAGTGCGGGCTGCTTCCTCCAGGTTACCCTTTCTGCTTACATCAATCGCTTTTACGTACAGTGGTAAGTCAAGTTGTTTTGTTAGATTGCGTACAAATTTTTCTTCTTCGTCAGAGGCCTCTCGCAATCCGTGATTGATATGAACACAGCTTAAATCAAATCCCTTTTCTCTTCTAAGTTGAATCAAAAGATGCAGCAAAACAACTGAATCCGTCCCGCCGGACAAGGCCAGAAGGATTGATTGCGGCGCTCCAATTTGCTGATAGGAAAGCGACACTGTTTCAAGCAGCTCTAAGTCAATACTCATATACAAATATTATGGCAGTTGCTCTTTTGATTCAAGCCTTTTAGTTGTTTTCTTAACCCCTGTACAATTGTTCTCGAATTGTTCATATCTTTGTTTGACCTTCTTTGACTTTCGTGGTATAATCAATTTGCCGAATGAGATTCGGCTCTAAGATGATGATTGAGGAGGAAAACACCATGATGACAATGATTCCGTATCGCCACCGCTATTTTTCAAGGCCTGTAAAGCCATTTGAGTCGATAATGAATGACCCGTTTTTCCGTTCATTCTTTAGCGGTTCTGGAGATATGCTGAGCAGTTCTTTTCGAGTAGACATCAGAGACAACCAGGATGCTTTTGTGATTGAAGCCGAAATGCCTGGGTTAAGCGAAGAACAAATCACGCTGGAAGTAGATGAAGGCGTGCTGACCATCAGCGCGCATTACCAGACTCATACAGAGCAAGAAGATGCCGGCAAAATGTACAGCGAGCGCAGAAGCGGCCGTATGCAAAGAAGTTTCAATCTTGACAGCATCGACGCGGATTCTATCTCCGCCAATTTGAAAAACGGCATTTTATATGTGAACTTGCCAAAGGAAAAGCCAGTGGAGAAATCCGCCCGAAGGATTCCTGTACATGTTGATCAGCCGAAGATTGAAGAAAGCTGAGTTTATCCAATCATAATGCGGACGAGGCTTTTGCCTCGTCCTATTTTTGTACAAGAAGCCCGATTACTTGACGCTCCCCCGCGCTGCCTTGTAAAATTGGGTATGGTTTACTACACAGCATGAACGGAGGACAGTATGAAGCTTTTAAATCAACTTGAGCGCAGACTGTACAAGTTTCGCATACAGCCATTTTTTAGCTACATCGTGTTTGCGATGGCGGGAATTTACCTGATTGATCTGTTTTTCCCGCAGTTCTTTTTGATTAGCCGGATGGCACTGATTACCTCAGAGGTTTACGCTGGTCAGATTTGGCGGTTGGTAAGCTTCTTAATTATTCCGCCGGGCGGCAGCATACTACAAACTGCGCTGACGCTGTATTTTTACTATTTTGTGGGCACTGCACTGGAGAACCGTTGGGGACCACGACGCTTCCTGCTTTATTATGTGATTGGCGTCATCGCCGCTATTATTTCTGCCCTGCTTACTGGCATCGGTACCAATCTATACTTAAACCTTTCCTTGTTTTTCGCCTTCGCGATTTTGTTTCCGGATTTCCAGTTGTTATTATTCTTTGTAATCCCCCTTAAGGTCAAATGGCTGGCTGTGCTCAATGCCGTTTACTACCTGTATGGCTTTGTATATGGTGATTGGGCCATCAGAATTGCTATTTTGTTTAGCCTGGCCAACCTGCTGCTCTTCTTTGGCGGAGATCTATACAACAAAGCGCGCATGGGCATCTCGCAATGGAAACGCAGACAAGCTTTTAAAAACAGATCCAGATAATTTTCTATAGTCAACACCGCTTGAAGAAATTTCTTCAAGCGGTGTTGTTGTATTCAATGAGCGCAGACGATAAGCCGAGTTCTGTCATGAATGATCATCTATCTGCGCAGCCAGTCACCAGGCTGCTGAAGCGATGGTCGGAAGCCAAACGGGCCGTTTGATGTGCTTCCAGTTATCTTGCACCAGGTGGGGTTTACATGACGGGTCAGTCGCCAGGCCGCCGGTGCGCTCTTACCGCACCTTTCCACCCTTACCGCTTGCGCGGCGGTATCTCTCTGTTGCACTTGCCTTGGAGTCGCCTCCACCAGCTGTTAGCTGGCACCCTGCCCTGTGGTGCTCGGACTTTCCTCATGCCCTAAGGCACGCGATCATTAATCTGCCTCAAAAAATAGTTACCCGATAATCAATCGCCCGCAGGTTTCGCATTCCACCTGTTTGCCCGCGCGTATCGTGGCAAGCACCGAGGATGGAAACCCCATGTTGCATCCGCCGCACTGTTCGTTGATCAATTTGGCCATGGGCGGTGTGCAGTGCTGCTTAATCGCAGCGTAGCGGGCCAGGTATTCCGGTTCGATGTCCTTCTTCTTTTCTTCTGCGACTGCACGCAGACGTTCTAATATTTCGGATTTTTCCTTGTATTCATCGTCATATTCTACACGCAGCTGATCAAACTCCTCCTTGGATTTGATTGCGCGCATTTTAATGTCCAACTGCCTCCGATCGCGATCGGACGCGCTTTTGCGAACCTGGCGCACCTCCTGGTCGTACTCGTTTAAGGTGTTGGACAGCTGCTCCGCCTCAGCAATGTACAAAGCAATCTCTTCGCTGGTTGTCGGGGGCTCGTCCTGCACCCGCTTTTGAAGGGCTTTGAGCTGATCATCCGCTAAGGAAATGGCTTCCTTTAAGACATCCATGCGGTCTGTCATCGCGTGGATTTCGCTTTCCAGTGTCTTCAGGTTCTCTTGTTGATCGCGGATATAATCCCGAATCTTCAACAGCTTCTGGCGTTTGGGCGATTGCCGGATGGAATGGGCCAGCATATCTGCTTCGGTATCAGCGGTCTGATACTCCCACAGCAAGTCTAATTGCGTCATTTCTACCTCCTCACAGATTCATTGCAGCTGATAGGAAACGCAGCCGGTCACATGAACCTGCACAGGATATTCTACCTGATTTAGCGCTGTTTGTAAACCAAACGCAAGCGGCTCAAGCATGGCAAACTCCGTTGCGTAATGCCCGCCGTCAAAAAGGATAATCCCATCTGAAGCTGCTTCCAATGCGTGGTGATGCTTAACTTCTCCCGTCAGAAGCGCTTGCGCGCCTGATTTCTTGGCGGTCATAAAGCCTTCACTGTAAGCGCCGCCTGCAATGGCCAAGCTTGTAATCATACCCTCAATTTGACCATATTGCCGTACCGGAACATTCAAGGTTTCGCTAATGACCTGCGCGAGTGATTCGGGCTTTAAAGGCTCTTCCAGTTCGCCCAGGAAGAGATAGGAATCAACTTTGCGAATGTTTTTCAGTCCAATTTTGTTAGCAACAGCTGCGCTGGCGGAGTATTCCATGGATTGGTCAATGTTGGTGTGTGTGGATATCAAGGAAATATTATGCTTTATCAGCAACGCAATGAGTTTGGGCACATAATGGGATAAATCCAGTGCCGTGATTGGAGAGAAGATCAACGGATGATGCGAGATAATCAGCTCAGCGCCAAGCCCTGCGGCTTCTTTGATGGCATCCTCCGTCACGTCCAAGGTAAGCAGGATATTTGTGACAGGCGAGTCTAGCTGGCCAACCTGAAGCCCTGCGTTGTCAAACTCCTCCTGTGTTTCAAAGGGCGCAGCCTGGTCCAGCCAATCAAGGACGGTCTGTACCGTTGTCAGTTTTCCTTGCATCAAGTGCCTCCTTTAAGTGTTTCCGCAGCGCGTCCCCGCGACTGCTGCGCCAGGTCTTCGTAACCTCCAGCTGCCAGGTGATAAAATCTATCATTCTCGCTTCATCCGTTTCATGAACATTGGTACCAAGTGCTAACTCCAACTCACTTAGCTTCTGCTGACCAGGTTTTGCAATCAAAATACGGTAAAAGCGTCCGCTTTCCTTCGTCAGCACTTCTTTTTCAATCCGGTATCCACGTGCAAGCAAGGTTTCCCTTACCAGCGGCAGTTCCGTCTGCGCACTGAGGATGAGCATGGCGCCCTGCAAATCCACATCCTGTTTGAGGATTTGCGCAATGAGCTCTCCACCCATGCCGGCAATGACGACAGCATCTATCTTTTCACTCAGCGCGTGCAGTCCATCTTCACCGCTGATGATGACACGATCCATTAAACCGTGGCGGATAAACAAATCCCGCGCCTTGGCGCGGGAGCTGCTGCCGATGTCACTCACAATCATCCGGTTAACCCGTCCGCTGTGCAAAAGAACACAGGACAGCTTTCCGTGATCAGCCCCGATGTCCGCAGCCAAATCGCAGTGCGGTACTTCCTCAGCGATGCGCGCAAGCCTTGTTCCAAGCTGGGGCAAACGCGGTGATGAGCGCTTTGTCAATCCAGGAAATCCTTCAATTTCTTGCTACGACTTGGGTGTCGCAGTTTACGCAAAGCTTTAGCTTCAATTTGACGGATGCGCTCCCTTGTGACCGCAAACTCCTTGCCCACCTCTTCCAAGGTGCGCGGATTGCCGTCGTCCAGTCCAAAGCGCAGGCGAAGAACCTTGGCCTCGCGCGGGGTGAGGGAATCCAGCACATCCCACAATAATTCCTTCATAAGGGCGTTTGAGGCGGCATCGGCCGGTGCAGGCGCGTCTTCATCTTGGATGAAGTCGCCCAAATGGCTGTCCTCTTCCTCACCTATCGGTGTTTCAAGAGAGACAGGCTCCTGCGCGATTTTGATGATTTCGCGCACCTTGGCTTCCGTAATGCCCATCGCCTTGCCGATTTCTTCAGGGGTGGGTTCCCGTCCCAACTCCTGCAGCAGCTGCCTTGAGATACGAATCAACTTATTGATGGTCTCTACCATGTGCACGGGGATACGGATGGTGCGGGCCTGGTCCGCTATGGCGCGGGTAATAGCCTGGCGAATCCACCAGGTTGCATAGGTAGAAAACTTAAAACCCTTAGTATGATCAAATTTTTCAACCGCTTTGATCAGCCCCAGGTTGCCTTCCTGAATCAAATCCAAAAACTGCATGCCGCGTCCGACATAGCGCTTGGCAATGGATACCACCAGGCGCAAATTAGCCTCCGCCAGCAGATGCTTGGCTGTCTCATCCCCCGCTTCCATTCGCTGTGCCAGCTCGACCTCTTCCTCCGCCGTTAACAGCGGAACCTTGCCAATTTCTTTAAGGTACATGCGTACCGGGTCGTCAATGTTGATCGCTTCTGGGATGGAGAGATCAATCTCCTCCTCCTCGTCCTCTTCCTTCGCGGTTTCTTGCTCAAGCTCTCCATCCTTGGTAACCTGCACACCAAGGCCTTCCAGGGTATCCAGTACGTGCTCAAACTGATCAGGCTCCATCTCGATAGAGGATAAAGCGTTTATAACCTCATCGTTGCTGATGACACCCTTTGATTTTGCCATCTCATAAAATTCTGTGAGCTTGAGCTGTTGCTTTTCGTTCAACTTGGAGTCCAAGGGAGGCACATCCTTTCTTAGTGGGCTTGGTGCTGGGATTGTTTCTCGAGTTCTGCTTGCAGTTCACTGATTAGGTAAAGGGTCAGGCTTTTCTGGTCGCCGTCCTGGTTTTTTAGTTCCTCGCTTAGTTGCTTGATGCGATCATTGAGCTTGCTTGTGCGGATGATACGCAGGCAGTCCTCCGCAGCGGCCAGTGTTTCCGTCTTGTCTAAATCCGGCAATCGGTTAAACAGCTCCCCCGCCACTTTCCGCATTTCCTCATCCGTAGCGTTTTCCATGATGCTGGCGGGTGACTTGCCTTCTTGCAGCGCTTCCACAATCGCGCGCAGATGCCCATCCTCAAAGTCCGTTGTGACGACCAGGTTTTCGGGAAGCTTCCCCGTCGCAAGCAGGGCAGCCAGGGTGAATTCTGATTGTGGGTAGCTTACGGTTTCCCGCATGCGTCTGCGGGTTAGTGGGGGCTGAACCAAAGAATTGCTTTTGTTTTTATGACCCTGCTGCATTTGCTGGGCCAGTACTTCCTTAGCAATCCCTGTTTTCAATGATATTCTACCCAGATAATAGTCCAGTTCAACGGGTTCGGTGATGACTTGTAATATTTGACAGGCTTTGCGCGCGTATTCCCGCTTTTGCTCGTCATTGCTCATATCAGTTTGCGCTTCCAGATGCATCAAGCGGAACGCCATCCCTAAAACAGGCTTAAGCGCTTTAAATCCGTTCTCACCGTGTTGATGAATATAATCGTCCGGATCCAGCCCATCCGGAAAGCGCAGCACGCGCGCCTTCACACCTTCTTGTTGCATAACATCCAAGGCACGCAGGGTGGCCGCCTGTCCCGCCTCATCCCCGTCGTAAGCAATCCAGATTTCTGGGGCGTAATTTTTTATCAAACGCACCTGCTCAGGCGTGAGTGAGGTTCCAAGGGTGGCGATAGCGTTGCCTACGCCAATCTGGTTAAGCGCGATGACATCCAGGTAGCCTTCCACCAGATACAGCTGATCTAAGCTGCGCATCTTGCGCAGCAGGTTGATACCATAGACATTGAAACGCTTGTTGAAAATCAAACTGTCTGAGGTGTTGAGATATTTTGGTTGTGCAGCCCCCATCGCCCGCGCGCCAAAACCGATTGTCTGCCCATAGCGGTTTATAATGGGAAACATAATCCGGTCCCGGAAGGTGTCATAGCGGGTGTTCTCCTTGACGGTGATGAGGGCAGCTTGCTGCAACTCCTCCACGGAAAACCCTTTGCCTTGCAAATGAATCAGCAGGCTATCCCACTCATTTGGACTTACCCCAATGCCAAAACGCCGGATGACCGAGTCGTCCAAGCCCCTGTTGTGCAGGTACTCCAACGCTTCACTGTGCTCAGGCAACCAAAGTTGATCATGATAATAAACTGCCGCTTCCTTGCTTGCTTCGTACAAGCGCTCCCTCAAACTGCGTCGCTGCTCCGCCTCTGGATCATCCTCCATGATGGGCGGCGGAGGCACGTTAAACTGTTTGGCCAGGTATAACAGTGCTTCAGGATAGGTATATTTTTCCATTTCCATCACAAACTGTGCAATATTGCCACTGGCCTTGCAGCCAAAGCAATAATAGAGATTTAACTCAGCGTTGACGGAAAAGGAGGCCGTCTTTTCATTATGAAAGGGGCATAGTCCCCAATGGCGCTGCCCCTTTTTCTGCAAGGGGACATAGTTGGATACCACATCGACGATGCTTGAAGCTGCGTAAACCTGGTCCACCCAAGAGGTTGGAAACCTGGGAGCCACAATACCACCGCCTTTCTAACAGATCATCCTTAGAAAACTGAGAACGCCTCCGGCATAAACAACTGCCGAAACAGTCTGATCGCGTACCTGTCCGTCATGGACGCGATGAAGTCCACTACCGCCCGCTCCGTGCCCTCATCAGCTGCGATCTCACAATACTCGGACGGCATCCGCTCCGGTTCATTCATGAAGTGCTCATACAGGCGCTTTAGAATAAAGTCGCATTTTTGCTCTTCCTCACTGCGCCAGGAATCCTGGTAGACATTTTGGAAGAGGAAGGTTCGCATGGTGTCTGTTGCCTGCTGCACCATGTCACTCATCTTGATTTCTGGCTTATCCATACTGTTGACCAAGATGTCCGAAATCATCGTGTCAATGCGCTCACCATGTGTTTGCCCCAGGACATCGACAGCGTCACGTGGCAGCTGCTCTTGCATCAGGATTCCTGCGCGGATCGCGTCATCGATATCATGGTTAATGTACGCAATGCGATCTGCCCGGGCTACTACCATGCCTTCCAGCGTTGAAGCTTGATGCGCCCCGGAATGGTTGATGATGCCGTTGCGGACCTCATGAGTAAGGTTTAAACCGCCTTTTCTCTCCAGCTTGTCAACCATCCGCAAGCTCTGCATATAGTGTTTAAAGCCGCCTGGATGCAGCTCATCCAGCGTACGCTCACCGATATGGCCAAAGGGAGTATGCCCCAGGTCGTGTGCAAGGGCAATTGCTTCAGTTAAATCTTCGTTTAAGCGTAATCCGCGGGCAATAGTCCGGGCTACCTGGGCAACCTCCAGCGTATGGGTAAGGCGTGTCCGGTAGTGGTCCCCCTCAGGCGCAAGAAAAACCTGGGTCTTAAACTGCAGTCTGCGAAACCCCTTGGAATGAATAATCCGGTCACGATCCCTTTGAAACTCCGTTCTGGTGGTATCTGGCCGGATAGGTTTTTCACGACCTTTGGAATAGAGGCTCATGGCAGCAAATTCAGATAAATACCTTAATTCAGCCTGTTCCAGCATTTCTTTGACTGTCACAATCTATTCCTCCCAAACAGCAGCGTGGCTATATGTATCATACCCAAAATGCATATAAGATAACGGAAAACCTATTAGAGGGAAAGAAAAAACCGCACAAGGCGGTAGAAAGCAGGGGCCTGATTGATTTCAAAATCCCTGTTCTTTTAACCAGTCGCGTTCCCGTTTGCTCAAGTTGGCCTTTGCCAAGAGGTCTGGCCGCCTTTTTGCTGTAATCAGCAAGCGTTGCTGCCTTCTCCAGGCTTCAATTTCCGCGTGATGGCCAGACAGCAGCACTTCCGGCACCGCCATGCCCTCAAATTTTCGCGGGCGGGTGTACTGCGGATACTCCAACAGATAATCGTCTGAAAAGCTCTCTTCTTGATGGCTTTCTTCGTCCCCCAGCACACCATCCAACAAGCGGGTGACACAGTCTATCAACACCATTGCGGGGATTTCCCCGCCGGTTAGCACATAGTCGCCGATAGAAATCTCCAGGTCTATGTATTTCTCAACAATCCGTTCATCCACACCTTCATAATGCCCGCACAAAATCATAAGGGCTGGCTGATTCTTCAGCGTGTTTGCCAGCTCCTGCGTGAGCGAAACTCCCCTGGGGCTCATCAGGATACGAAGACCGGTATAAGGCTCCGCTGTAACAGCCTTGATTGCGTCTGCGATGGGCTGGGCTGTCATCAGCATGCCCGCCCCGCCGCCAAAAGGGTAGTCATCGGTGTTTCTGTGTTTAGACGCGGAGTACTCCCTGATGTCATTTACCTTAATATCCACCAGCCCAGCGTCCTTCGCCCGCGCGATGATGCTGGCATTCATGGCGGAGAACATCTCTGGAAAGATGGTCAACACATCAATCCTCAAAGATGGAGACCTCCATTAATTTGTCCGCATGTGCAAGCATCCTTTTTTGTTGAACGTCAACTGAAAGGATGACATGCTTCAAAGCGGGCACAAGCAGGGTGCCTTTTGATGTTTTTACAACATATACATCATTTGCGCCTGGTTGCAGGACATCCTTAACAACGCCAATCTCGTTCCCGTTTGTGTCGATAAGTGTGCAGCCGATCAGGTCCACAATGAAGTTTTCAAACGTTTCAAGGGGAACGCTCTCCTCCCTGGGGATGTACAATAAGGTGTCGCGCCGTTTCTCTGCATCCTCTACGGATTTGTCGTCACCCATTGTAAGGTAGACAAAGCCTGATCGCACCTTAACGTCTGATATCAACATCTCCTCAAAGTTCTTATCGTCCTTTTTGAGGAAGACATGTGAGAGCGCAGAAAAACGACCGGGGTCATCTGTGTCCGGTCTGATTTTTACTTGGCCTAAAAGGCCTTGCGGCCGGAGGATCTGCCCGATGGACAGGTAGCCCTCCTTGGAAACGTTCATTACTGAATCTCCACAAAAACGGGCTTGCCGCCCTTTTCTGTTGCCGCTTTCACAACGCTTCGGATGGCCTTCGCGATGCGGCCCTGCCTGCCAATGACCTTGCCCATATCATCCGGGGCGACATTCAACTCCAGAATAATGGCCTCCGGGCCATTGGTTTCGGTCACTATCACTTGGTCAGGCTGGTCAACCAGGGATTGTGCAAGAAATAAAACCAGCTCTCTCATCCTGTCCTCAGCCTTCAATCGCGCCGGTTTTCTTGAGCAGAATGCGGACGGTGTCAGAAGGCTGTGCGCCTTTTTTCATCCATGCAACCGCTTTTTCGTTATCAATCTTGATTTCAGCGGGTTGCTTCATGGGATCATAAATGCCAATTTCCTCAATGAAGCTGCCGTCCCGCGGGTTCCTCTCATCGGTCACAACGACGCGGTAAAACGGGTGTTTCTTCATTCCCATCCTCTTTAAACGAATCTTAACTGCCATGGTGGTTCCTCCTAATAAAATCTATATGGAATCAGGTATCCTGAAATCCAGCTTACATAAATGGCATGCCGCGCATGCCGCGGGCAAGCCCGCGCTTGTTGCCCATCATCTGTTTGAGCATCTTGCGCATCTGATCAAACTGACGCATGAGTTGATTAACATCCGCAACCGTGACCCCAGCACCTGCTGCGATGCGCTTGCGGCGGCTGGCGTTGAGAATGTCAGGGTTTTTACGCTCCCGCACCGTCATGCTGCGAATGATGGCCTCTGGCTTTTTAAGCGCTTGATCATCCACCTCGACGTTTTTGAGCTTGCTGCCAACACCGGGCAGCATCCCCAATACATTTTGCAGAGGCCCCATTTTTTTAAGCTGCTGCATCTGCTCCAAAAAGTCATCCAGGCTAAGATCCTGCGGACGGCTTTTTGCTGCCTTCTCCGCCTCCTTCAAATCAAAGGACTCTGTTGCCTTCTCAATCAAGGTAAGCATATCCCCCATGCCGAGGATGCGGGATGCCATGCGGTCGGGGTGGAAGGGTTCAAGGTCCGTCAGTTTCTCCCCTGTGCCGGCGAACTTGATGGGCTTGCCAGTGATGCTGCGCGCTGATAGTGCTGCACCACCACGGGTGTCGCTGTCCAGCTTGGTGATGATGATGCCATCAATCCCCAATTTTTCATTGAATGATTTGGCCACGTTTACCGCATCCTGGCCAGTCATCGCGTCCACAGTCAACAAGATTTCCTGAGGCCGTACGGCTGTCTTGATGCGAGCTAGCTCATCCATCAATTCATCATCAATGTGCAGCCGGCCCGCGGTATCGATAATCAACACATCGTTTCCGTAAAAACGTGCCTGCTCCACCGCCTCTTGCGAGGTGGTGACAGGATTCTGTGTGCCTTTCTCGAAAACAGGGACGCCCGCCTTTTCGCCAACCACCTGCAGTTGTTTGATGGCGGCAGGACGGTAGATGTCACAGGCTGCCAGCATTGGCTTCTTGCCAGTTTTTTTAAGGTAGGCAGCCAGCTTGCCAGCCATTGTAGTTTTACCAGCGCCTTGCAAGCCGCAGAGCAAGTAAATGGTGGGAACAGAGGAGGACCAGGTCAATTTGGCGTTGGCGCCGCCCATGAGCGCTGTTAACTCCTCATTTACTATCTTGATAACCTGCTGCCCCGCGTTGAGAGAGGATAAAATCTCCGTTCCCACCGCGCGGTCGGTTACCTTTTTGATAAAATCCTTGACGACAAGGTAGTTGACATCAGCTTCCAACAGTGCCATCCGGACTTCGCGCATGGCCTCTTTGATGTTTGCTTCGTTTAACTTGCCCTTGCCAGTCAGCTTTTTAAACGCGCGCTGTAATTTATCAGACAGGCTGTCAAATGCCATCTTTAGGACCTTTCTCGTTTCCTTCGCTTAGTGTCACAATTGCTTCATCAAGATATGCCTGGGTGCCCGGGCTGGCTTTGACCTGCTTTAGCAAGTAACTGCAGCGCTCCTGACGTTTCTTTAGGCTGATGAAGCTGTTGTATAGCTGTAAATGATTCTCCAGTTCATCCAGACGCTCATATGCGCGATTCAGGTTATCGCTGACTGCCTGGCGGCTGATGGAGAGCTGCTCCGCGATTTCGGACAGGGACATGTCTTCATCGCAGTATAGTTCAATCATGGTCTGCTGGCGGTCGGTCAACAGCGGCGCGTAAAATGCGGCCAACATACCGTAACCTGTCTTCTTCATCAAATGATCCTTGCTCATGCGCGCCTCCCTCTGATTGACACAAAATGCATTATACACGCAAGAAAACAAATGTCAAGCCTTTTTGCTTGACACCTGTTTTGTTGTTGTAGGAGAGTAAATTCACAGAGTAACTTCCACAGTGGACGTTGCGGTGGAAGTTAGTAGGAGACGAAATTGCTGGTGGAGTTTAGTCTGAGAAGAAAAGGAGCTCAGACAATGCACAAGAACGAGAAGAAGTACAAACACCTAACG
>JAAYFC010000086.1 GCA_012728435.1 Clostridiales bacterium
GCATACATAACCAGGAGGGTTCATGAATCTTAACCATCATATCGCGGGGATGCCGGCCGGCTACCTGTTTGCTGAGATCGCGCGGCGCGTGAAGGAGTATGAGGCCAATCAGCCGGAAACACGCGTCATCCGCATGGGCATTGGCGACGTCACCCGCCCGCTCTCGCCCTCTGTGGCAAAAGCCTTCGCGGACGCTGCCCTGGGCATGACAACAGCCGAGGGCTTCCATGGCTATGGCCCAGACGGTGGCTATCCCTTTTTGATTGAGCGCATCATCAGGCATGATTATCAGCCCCGCGGGGTGGACCTTCATATGGATGAGGTCTTCATCTCCGATGGCGCAAAGACGGACACCGGCGCCATTCAGGAGCTGTTTTCTGCAGACGCGCGCATCGCGGTGACCGCCCCGGTGTACCCTGTGTATGTGGATTCCAACGCCATGGCAGGCCGCCTGGGACGTTTTGAAAACGGCAGATGGAGCAAACTGGTCACCCTGCCCTGCTCCTTTGACAACGGCTTTGTGCCGGAGCTTCCGCGGGAACGGGTGGACGTGCTCTACCTGTGCTATCCCAACAACCCCACGGGCACCGTGCTGAACAGGGCGCAGCTGCAGGTGATTGTGGACTGGGCGCGGGCACATGACACGCTGATTATCTATGACGCGGCCTACAAAGCCTTCATCACAGATCCTGAGATACCCACCACCATTTATGAGATACCCGGCGCGCGGGAGGTGGCGATTGAGTGCTGCTCCTTCTCCAAAACCGCGGGTTTCACCGGCGTGCGCTGCGCGTGGACTGTCATCCCCAGGGAGGTAAAGGGCAGCTTGCCAGGCGGCGGGACAGCCGCGCTCAACGCCCTGTGGCGCAGGCGCTGCGGCAGCAAATCAAACGGGGTGTCCTTCCCGGTGCAAAAGGCGGCTGCGTCCGTCTATTCGGACATCGGCTGGCAGGAGACTGCGCGGACCATCGCCTACTATCAGGACAACGCCCAACTCTTGCTGGCAGCGCTTGGAAAAACGGGCCTTCAGCTGGCCGGCGGCGTGCACGCGCCCTATGTGTGGTTAAAGACGCCCGGCGGGATGAGCGGCTGGGATTTCTTTGATTATCTGCTAAAAACAGCCTCCGTTGTGGGCACGCCCGGGGAGGGCTTTGGCACGTTCGGGCAGGGCTGCTTCCGCCTGACCGCGTTTTCCACCAAGGACAACACGCAGGAAGCGGCCGCGCGCATTCTTGACGCCATCAACAAACTGTAAGGAGACAAACATGATTCGTGCAATCGTAGGCGCTAACTGGGGCGATGAGGGCAAGGGCAAGCTGACGGACGTCTTAGCGGAGCAAACAGACCTGGTGGTGCGCTTCCAGGGCGGGGCCAATGCCGGGCACACCATCATCAACGAGTATGGCAAGTTTGCCCTGCACCTTTTGCCCTCCGGCATTTTCCACCCGGATGTGCTCAACATCATCGGCCCCGGCGTGGCGCTGGACCCGGTCGCCTTTTTAAGCGAGCTGGACAGTGTCCTCTCCCGCGGCATCAAGCACCCAAGGCTTTGCATCTCTGACCGCGCGCAGGTGCTGATGGATTTTCATGTGCTGCTGGACACCCTGGAGGAGGAGCGACTGGGCAAACACAAGTTTGGCTCCACCAAGTCCGGCATCGCGCCTTTTTATTCAGACAAATTCGCCAAGGTGGGCATCCAGATCTGCCAGCTTATGGACAAGGATTTGCTGCACCAGCGCCTGGTGAACAGCCTGGTTAAGAAAAACGTGCTCATGGAGCACCTGTACCACCACGCGCCGCTTGACGCGGACGAATTGACCGAGACATATTATGCCCTGGGCCAGCAGCTGAAGCCCTGGGTGCAGGACACCACCCGGATGCTGCATGACGCGGTTAAAACAGGCAAGCACATCCTGCTGGAAGGCCAGCTGGGCGCGCTGCGGGACCCCGACCATGGCATCTATCCCTACACCACCTCCTCCTCCCCGCTGGCGGGCTACGCCGCGGTGGGCGCGGGCGTGCCCCCCTGGGCGATCACCCAGGTGATTGCCGTCACCAAGGCCTACTCCTCAAGCGTGGGCACAGGGGTCTTCCCCAGCTGCATCACAGGGGATGAGGCGGAGGAGCTGAGGCGCCGCGGCGGGGACGCAGGCGAATACGGCGCCAAGACGGGCCGCCCGCGGGATGTGGGCTGGTTTGACGCGGTGGCCACCCGCCACGGCTGCCTGGTGCAGGGCGCGACGGACGTCGCCATGACCAACCTGGACGTGTTAAGCTACCTGGACGAGATCCCGGTCTGTGTCGCCTATGAACTGGACGGCGAGCGGATCGACCACTTCCCGGCCACCCCCAGCCTGCAGCGCGTGAAGCCGGTGTACGAGGTGTTCCCCGGCTGGAAGACGGACATCAAGGGCGAAACACAGTATCAGAACCTGCCAGCCGCCTGCAAGCAGTATGTGGAGCGCATAGAGCGCATGATTGACACCAGGGTGACCATCCTGTCCACCGGCCCCAGGCGGGAGGAAATCTGCTACCGGGGTTTTCAGCAGGAATAAAAACGGATGCACTACGCCGCTGCAAAGCGGCTTTTTAGAAAAGTATCTCGTGAAAATCCTGCGTTTGTCCTTCGTCTGTTTCTGTAAAGCCTGAAATCCACTGACAAAACAATTGATATTATCTCGCGATGATCTCGCGATTATCGCGCGACAAACAGCTGTGCGCACCTGATTTGCAAAGGAAAGGATCAACACCTGCATGGGAAGCCGCCGCTCAGTCCCTGGCGCCCTCTTCATCCTGCTGGCAGGCATCAGCTGGAGTTTTTCAGGCGTGCTCAGCAAATGGCTGCCCTGGGGCTCCCTCAGCATCATCGGGCTGCGCTCCTTGCTTGCGGCCATCGCCTTTGGCATCTACCGCGGCAGCTTCAAGCTGCCTTATGGCCGCGGCAACCTGTTGGGGGCGTTGGGCGTCTCGCTGAATTCCACCGCCTTCATCATGGCCAACAAGCTGACCACTGCCGCCAACGCCGTGGTGCTGCACTACTTCATGCCCATCGTGGTCATCTTTGGCAGCTGGCTCATCTACAAGCAAAAGCCGACCTGCCTGGACATCGGGGCCAGCATCATGGCCACCCTGGGCATCGGTCTGTGCTTTGCCGGGGGCTTTTCTGCCGGCGGCCTTGTGGGGGACAGCCTGGCTTTGATCTCGGCCTTCTTCTTTGCCTTTGTGTTTTTTGCCGCCCGGCTGCCCGGCAGCGACCCGGTGGACTATTCCTATCTGGGCTGTCTGATGAATTGCCTGTGGCTGCTGTATATCCCCTTTGACCGGGACTTTGCCATAGCCCCGGCTCCCCTCATCGGCATCCTGATGATGAGCGCGGCCTATTTTGGCGGCTATTTGATGTTCTCCCTGGGCATGCGCAAGCAGGTGAACCCGGTGACCGCCGCCATCATCACCAACATCGAGCCGGTTTTAAACCCCATCTGGGTCTTCCTGATGCTGGGCGAAAGCCCGGGTCCCTTGTCCATCCTGGGTGCTGTGTTGGTGATTGTGAGCGTCAGTGCCTACAGCGTCATGAAAGCCAGGGGCGTGAACGCTTCAATCAATTAAATCTCAAACCAGTGCAACAATCTGTACTGCTGCCTTGTCATATCAATAGAAGGCTGTTTTGGCCTGGCGGAAAGAGGTGGAAAGATGAAGGCAAGGGATCGCATCAAAGGCAGGGCAATGAGGTTTTGCTGCCTGCTGCTTTGCTGTGTGGTGATGCTGGGGCTGTCTGCCCATGCCCAGGGGGAGGCGGCGGGGAAATTTGCTCTGCTGCCCCAGGAGGTGCAGGCCTTGGAGCGGGAACGGGGCGGCGAGGACGATATTCTGGACGTCCTGCTCATTGAAAACACCCCCCGGGGGGATGTCTGGCTGGTGTTAAGCCCCTGGTTCTTGTACAGCTATGCCATGGTGGAGGGGGCTTGGCAGAACATCAGCCAAACCTCCCCCCTGCCCCTGGGGGAGGACCTGGGCCTGGCCTTCCGGCAGCATAAAAAAGGGCTCGCCCCGGGGATCCAGGGCACAGCGGGCCTGGTCTACCCCGATGACCTGGGTTTTGACATCCTGTGCAAGCGGAAAGGGGAAAATAGCCCCGGGTCGGATTTGATTCAATACCATTGGCAGGGGGAGGGCTTTTCCCTGGTGGGCTGGCAGGAGGCCGGGAGTGGTCAGCTGACCATCTACAAGGAGGGCAAGTGGCAGTACCATGATGCCCAGTCCGGGGCTGCGCTGGGGGCGGTGGAGATTGAGCCCCTTGTTACATTTGGCTTTATGGTGTATTTCATGCACCTGCCCCACAGCCTGTACCAGGCCCAGGGCATGGCGGCCATCACCGAGGCTGCGGCGGCGGTCCGCTACCCTGGCTGGACCCTGGCCAGCTACAGCGCTTACAACGATTTCCACATGGCCGATGCCGATTATTACCGCATCGAGGATGGGGTTCTTCAGCTGCGCCGGGTAGTGCTGCACAGTAAACTGGGGAAGACCAGGGAGGTCTTCACCATGCCCCTGCCCTTGTCCAAGGGCTTGCTGGCCCGCCTGGAAACCGAGGATTTTGACAGCCTGATGGACGCCAGCGGCATGGGGGACCTCTTTTTAACCCCGGATGCCTTTGATGTGACGGCCATTCCTGTTAGGGGCAAGCTGGTGCACAGCGACCTGCAATCCCGGGGCCTGCTGCTGATGACGGAGGAGGAGGAAGGTCAGCGCTTCCTGCATTGGGTGGTACAGGAGGGCGCAAACTACCGGGTGGAGCGCTCCCGGGTTCTGCCGAAGGAGGCCTCCCTGGACCTGTTCCATACGGGGGATGACGGCATGCTGCTGAGCTGGGATGGTCAGCGCTACCAGGCATCCTTTGGTTTAAACCCCGCGGGCCGCTTTATGATGACCTGGTTTGCAAACTACAGCGCAGATAAGGAGTTTTCTTTCGGGGTGCTCCCCTTTGGGCTGCGTTTTGAGGGCAGTTTCTACAACTTGAACAGTGTCCGCATGGGCAGCCTGCCCGGGAGGGATGCCTTCCAGATGGACTTTTTATCCCTGCCCATCACCGAAGAAGCCGTGAACGCCGCCTTAGATCAATCTGGCTGGGCGGTGGTGAACAACACCAAGCCCACAGACCGGTTGCACCTGCGGGCGAAACCGGACAAGGCGTCCCTGTCCCTGGGCAAGTTTTACAACCGCACCCCGGTCAAGGTGCTGGGCCAGGAAGGCCCCTGGTGCCGGGTGCAGATTGGCGTGGATGGACACCTGGTGGGCTATATGATGAAAGAATACCTGGCTTTCGGGGCGGACATGGACCGGGTGGCCTCCGCCATGCCGGACCTGGTGCTAAAGGAGGATTACGAAACCCGCCCCGGCTATCAAAGCCGGGACTTGAAGAAAACAGCGCAACCTCTTTCGGGGCATTTGTACATCATCGGGGTGGTGGAGAACAGGCTGTACATTGTGATGGACGACCAGGGCAGCACCGCATACTATCCCCAGGACTGGCTGTTTGAAGGGAATGGCTAATACCAAACGCACTCTATCATGCTTCCATGCATCGGTCTTTTTACGCCTCTGCGTTGTTTCGTTCAGTCAGCGTAGGCTACGGCTACGCCTCCCTTACTCAAGTTTGCAGAGACATCAAAAATCCTCGATCCATGATTGCATGAACTTGCGTGTTTGGTAAAAAAATAAGGATCCAGCCTTCCCTTGTCCTCAGCCAATCTCAATGGTCCAGCCGTTTTCATAGCTGTCCCCGGGGGCCAGTTTCACAAGACCGGGGGCTGTCATCAAATCCTCCACCACCCCGTCCCGGCCGGGCATGGCCAGCCAGGGCTCCAGGCAGACAAAGGGTGCATCTGTTTTGGGGGTGTGCCAGATGCCCAGGTAGGGCAAATCGGGGTGGGAGAGGGTCAGGCTGCGCTGTCCCTTCCCGGAAAACAGCCGCACCCTGCGGGCCGCGGCAGTTAGAATGATGGCGTCCCGGTCAAAGAGATCGTGGCGCAGGGGCAGGATGCCGTTTTCCAGGGGATAGGGCAGCACCTCCCCACTGGCAAGGGCGCTGTCGCTTAACAGGTGGCAGGTGGCTGGGCCTGAAAAATCCAGGGCATAGTCCTCAAATTGCAAGCCCGGCTCCAGGGGCACCAAAAAGCCCGGGTGGCCGCAGGGGCGGTAAAAGGCTGATGCCTTGCCAAAGCGACTGCGGTCGCTTTGGCGGTTGGGTAGGAACGGGCATTTTCCCTTGGTCGCGTCGCTTTGGCCTACGCTTTCATCCCGGCAAGGTCAAACACTTGCCGGGCTTACCGCTCCGGAAAAGCTCCTTTCCCTTGCAAGCAGGCTTGCAAGGGGACCCGAGAACCGGTCGGGTAAAAATGTGAGGAATGGTTTTATAATTCAATCCCTGTGATTCATTGCGCAGGGCTTTTTTATGCCTACGGACAGCCTTTTCCCTCAGGGATGCAAACCCGGAAGGCTTTGTCTTATAATGGGTTTGATTATCAACTCATCAAGGAGGCCCTCTATGCGTCACGACAGCCTGCAGCATCCCATCCCCGCCCTGTTTCCTAAGCCCTCACAGCCCCGGGTGTCCAAGCACCGGCATTCCTGGGTGCCAAAGGGGGAGCGCAGCCTGGATGAGCAGTTGATTCAGGCCGCCTGGGAAAACGATTTGCCCCTTGTGAAAACCTTGGTTTCCAAAGGGGCGGACATCAACTACCAGGACAGCCGGATGGAAAGCTGCTACCTGATTGCCACCTCGGAAGGCTATCTGGATTTGTTGAGTTTCTGCCTTCAAAACGGGGCGGATTTTTCAGTCTGCGATTCCTACGGCGGCAACGGGATGATCAGGGCGGCAGAGCGGGGGCATGGCGCGGCCTGCGCGCTGCTGTACGCCGCCGGGGACCCGGTGGATCACGTGAACAACTTGCCCTACACTGCCCTCACCGAGGCGGTCATCTTTGGCACTGGCTGCCTGCGCTATGCAGAGACTGTTTTACTGCTGCTGGCGGCAGGGGCAGACCCCAATTTTAAGGTGCAGGGCAAAAGCATCATTCAACTGGCCCAGGAGCAGGGCTTCACGGCCTTGGCGCAGATTTTAGAGCGCTGCAACAGCTTCCCGCCACTGGAAAAATCCCAGGCGGCAGCCTATATGCAGGATTGCTACCGGGCAGGGGACGCTGGCGGCGCAGCCCTTACGCTGCGGCAGCACCGTGATTTGGCGGGGGAAGACTTGATGGCGCCTGATGTAGCAGACGAAGCCATCCTTCAGCACAGGGGATTGATTAAGCGGTTGATGGTGTTTTTGCGGCAGGGTAAAATTTTCTGATTATGCCTTGCCGCGCCATTCGCCATCTGGTTAAAACACCACTTTTAAAAGCGTTTTAAGGGGGATTTTGCAAAAACTATCCACTTTGAGGCAAAAAACAGCATTAATCTAAGCGCCGTCACCACATAAGAGAGGTTTTGAGGCGCTTGCCGATGTGATTAACTGAGGGGTTGTACACCTGGTGGTGCGGAGCCTGGTCACCCAGGACGGCAGGCTGCTCTTTGCACGGTTTTTGTAAATGATTCACGCTGAAGGCCCTGTGGCTTGGCGCAGAAAAACCCGGCGTGCGTCCTTGACAGCCCTTTTCCATCTGCGCTAAAATACCTCGAATGCGCGGGGAGCGCCCGGGCATCAAAAGGAGCACAAGATGGGCTATCTGCTGCAAAAGGTCACCATCCACCGGGAAGGAGGCACGACGCATCAGGACCTTGTTCTCAAAAATGGCCGGCTGCTCTTTGATACAGATGCTTTGGCTGCCGGCTCCCTCACCCCCGTTTCTGGCCGCGACCTTCATCTTTTTCCGGGTTTCACCGATGTCCATGTGCATCTGCGGGAACCCGGTTTTTCGTATAAGGAAACCATTGCAACGGGCACCCGGGCCGCTGCCCGGGGCGGCTTCAGCACCGTCCTCACCATGCCCAATTTGAAGCCGGTGCCCGACAGCCTCACCCACCTGCAGGAGCAAACTGACTTAATCAACCGGGATGCCCTCATCCGGGTGTTGCCCCTGGGGGCCATCACCACAGGCCAGCAAGGCGTGGAGCTTGCGGATCTCAAGGCCCTGGCCCCTTTGGTGGCGGGGTTTTCGGATGACGGCCGGGGGGTGCAGGCCAAGCGGATGATGCAGGAGGCCATGGTGCGCTCTGCTGCCCTGAACAAAATCATCGTGGCCCACTGCGAGGATGAAAGCCTGCTGAATGGCGGCTACATCCATGAGGGGGAATATGCCGGGCTTCATAACCACAAGGGGATTTCCTCCCGGAGCGAATGGGCGCAGGTACAGCGGGATTTGGAATTGGTGGAAGAGACCGGCTGCCGCTACCACGTCTGCCATGTGTCCACCAAGGAAAGCGTGCGCCTCATCCGGGATGCCAAGGCAAGGGGGCTGGATGTCACCTGTGAGACGGCGCCGCATTACCTGGTGTTGACGGACATGGATTTGCAGGAGGACGGGCGCTTTAAGATGAACCCGCCCATCCGCGGGGCGGAAGATCGGGATGCCTTAATCGAAGGGCTGATTGACGGCACCGTGGACATGATTGCCACCGACCACGCGCCGCACTCCGCGCAGGAGAAGGCCAGGGGGCTTGCCGGCAGCATGAACGGCGTGGTGGGGCTGGAGACCGCTTTCCCGGTCCTGTACACCCACCTGGTGAAGCCAGGCATCCTCACCCTTCAACGCCTGCTGGACGCGATGACCACCCGCCCAAATGTCCGCTTTGATATCCAGATTCAGGATGACTGGACGCTCTTTGACCTGGGGGTGCAGGAGCGCATTGACCCGGCAGGCTTCCTCAGCATGGGCAAGGCCAGCCCTTTTTCTGGGATGAAGGTATCCGGCCGCTGCCTTTTGACCATCGCAAACGGCGAGCTTGCCTATCTCCACCCCTCGATTGCCCAAAAGGAGTGAACGTGAAACAGACCACCTATGTGATCGCGGAGCATACCAAGATCGCCAGACAAACCTATTTTATGCGCCTGTCGGGCGATACCAGCGCCTTCACCCAGCCCGGGCAGTTTTTAAACATCACCCTGCCCGGCTACTACCTGCGCCGCCCCTTTTCCATCTGCGATTGGCGTATGGGCGAGGCCGACATCATCTACAAGGTGCTGGGCGAGGGCACTAAGGACATGACCGCTTTTGAGGCAGGCATGGAGTTGGACACGCTGACGGGCCTGGGCAACGGGTTTGACACCAGCACATCGGGCGAATCGCCCCTGCTGATTGGCGGCGGGGTGGGCGTGCCGCCGCTGCTTGCTCTGTGCAAGGAGCTGCGCGCGCAGGGCAGGCAGGTCAAGGTCGCCCTGGGCTTTGGGAGTGCTGATGAAGTCTTTTTGGCGGATGCGTTTCAGGCGCTGGGTGCAGAGGTGGCCGTGGCAACCATGGACGGCACCGCGGGCATCAAAGGCCTGGTGACCGATGCCTGTGATTTTAAAAACTGCAGCCAGTTTTACGCCTGCGGGCCCACCGCCATGTTAAAAGCCATCTGCGCGGTCGCGCCAGGGCCCGGCCAGTTGAGCCTGGAGGAGCGCATGGGCTGCGGCTTTGGTGCCTGCGTGGGCTGCACGGTGTTTACAACGGAAGGACCCCTTAGGGTGTGCAAGGAAGGGCCAGTGTTTAAAAGGGAGGTGCTGGGATGGTAGATCTGAAGGTCACCCTGTGCGGTATCGAACTGGATAACCCCATCATCCCGGCCAGCGGTACCTTTGGCTTTGGCCAGGATTTTGCCGGGCTGTATGACCTGAACCGCCTGGGCAGCTTTTCCTTCAAGGGCACGACGCTGGCGCCCCGGGAGGGCAACCCCACGCCGCGCATCGCGGAGTGCTACGCCGGGATGCTCAACGCCGTAGGGCTGCAAAACCCGGGCGTGCACAAGGTGATCTCCGAGGAATTGCCCCGGATCGCCACCTTTTTTAGCAAGCCCGTCATGGCCAACGTGAGCGGCTTTGCCATCTCTGAATATGTGGAGGTGGGCCGGCTGCTGGGCGCGCAGGAGCAGGTGGGCGGGCTGGAGGTGAACATCTCCTGCCCCAACGTGCACGGCGGCGGGATGGCCTTTGGCACGGACGCGAAAGCCGCGGCGGAGGTAACCGGCGCTGTGCGCAAGGTGACCGACAAACCGCTGATCATCAAGCTGTCCCCCAACGTGACGGATATTGTTGAAGTCGCGCGCGCCTGTGAGGACGCGGGCGCGGACGGATTAAGCCTCATCAACACGCTGCTGGGCATGCGCATTGACCTGAAAACCAAAAAGCCGCTGCTGCCCTTCACCACTGGCGGCTTGTCCGGCCCCGCGGTTTTCCCCGTCGCGCTGCGCATGGTGTACCAGGTGTATGAGGCGGTCAAGATCCCGCTGATTGGCATGGGCGGGGTGAGCAGTGCCCGGGATGTGATTGAAATGATGCTGGCCGGCGCTACCGCGGTGCAGGTGGGCAGCGCCAATTTGATCAACCCCTTTGCCTGCCCGCAGATTATCGACGCACTGCCTGAGGTCATGGACCAATACGGCATTACCAACCTACAGGAGATTATAGGAGGTGCCCACTGATGCCCAAGGATGTCATCATCGCCCTGGACTACCCGCACCGCGAAGCCGCGCTGGCCTTTCTTGACCAGTTTGGTGAGGAAAAGCCCTTTGTGAAAATCGGGATGGAGCTGTTTTACGCGGCTGGCCCGGACATGGTGCGCGAGATCAAGGACCACGGCCACAAGATCTTCCTGGATTTAAAAATCCACGACATTCCCAACACCGCGGCCGGCGCGGTGCGCTCCCTGCGCGCGCTGGGCGCGGACATGATGAACCTGCACGCCCAGGGCGGCATCGCCATGATGCGCGCGGCGGCGCAGGAGCTGCTGGATACCCCGGGCACCGCGCCCCAGTTGATTGCGGTAACGGTGTTAACCTCGCTAAATGAGGACGCGCTGCGGGATGAATTGCTGGTGCAAAAGACGCTGAAGGAAACCGTGCTGCACTACGCGCACAATGCCAAGGCGGCCGGGCTTGCGGGCATTGTGTGCTCCCCCCTGGAAGCGGGTGTTGTGCACCAGAAATTGGGCGCGGACTTTTTGACGGTCACCCCGGGCGTGCGCTTCGTGGACGCGGAGGCGGGCGACCAGCAGCGGGTGACCACGCCGGGTATCGCGCGCGAATTGGGCGCGGACTACATCGTGGTGGGGCGGCCGATTACCAAGGCGGAAAACCCGCTGTTGGCCTACAGGAGGTGCATGGATGAATTTGCCCGTCAATGAGCAGGTAGCGCAAGGATTATTGGACATCGGCGCGGTCTTCCTGCGCCCGGATGAGCCCTTTACCTGGGCCTCTGGCATCAAAAGCCCCATTTACTGCGACAACCGCTTAACGCTGTCTGATCCCGCGCTGCGCGGCGTGATTGAGGGCGGCTTCGCGGAGTTGATCAAGCAAGCCTACCCGGAAGCCGACTGCTTGATGGGCACCGCCACCGCGGGCATCCCGCACGCGGCGATCGCGGCGCACCTGCTGGGCCTGCCCATGGGCTATGTGCGCTCCGGCAGCAAGGACCACGGCCGGCAAAACCGCATCGAAGGCCGCTTGGAACCAGGCTGGAAGGTGGTGGTGATTGAAGACCTGATTTCTACTGGCGGCAGTGTGGTTGAGGTGGTGGAGGCCCTCCGGGAGGCCGGGGCAGAGGTGCTGGGCATCATCAGCATCTTCACCTATGGCATGCAGGCCAGCGCAGAGAGATTGGCGGCGGCAAAGGTTTCCAACACCAGCCTGACGGATTTTGACACCATCGTGGAGGTGGCTGCAGCAGAAGGCCGCATCAAGGAAACCGACATCGCCCGCTTAAAGGCCTTCCGCGACAACCCAAGGGATGAGTCCTGGATACATCATTAAGGCGGCGTTTACGTGATTCTGACGTCTTTGGAAGGTTTGGACGCCTTTAATAATATGGGTTTTTAAGAAGAGAACCCAAATCCTGCATCACAAGGAGAGAGCATGAGGCATATCACAAGCATTACGGACCTGAGCACGGCGGAAATTGACGAACTCATCTTGCTATCGCGGGAGATCATCGCGCAGCCGCAAAAGTATGAGAATGCCTGCCGCCGCAAGAAACTGGCCACCCTGTTCTATGAGCCCTCCACCCGGACCCGGCTAAGCTTTGAAGCGGCCATGATGGAATTGGGCGGGCAGGTGCTGGGCTTTTCGGAGGCTGCTTCCAGCAGTGCCGCCAAGGGCGAGAGCGTGGCGGACACGGTGCGCACGGTGTGCTGCTACGCGGACATCATCGCGATGCGCCACCCCAAGGAGGGCGCGCCCACGGTGGCTTCGCTGCACGCGACGGTGCCGGTGATCAACGCGGGGGACGGCGGGCACAACCACCCTACGCAGACGCTGACGGACTTGTTGACCATCCAGATGGAAAAGGGCAGGATGTCGGACCTGACGGTGGGCCTGTGCGGGGACTTGAAGTTTGGCCGCACGGTGCACTCCTTGATTACGGCCATGTGCCGATACCCGGGCGTGCGCTTTGTGCTGGTGTCGCCGGAGGAATTGAAGGTGCCCAGCTATGTGAAGATTCCCTTAAAAAGGGACAACGTGCGCTATGACCAGACAACGGACTTGTGCAGCGTGCTGCCGGAGTTGGACATCCTGTACATGACACGCGTGCAGCGCGAGCGCTTCTTTAACGAGGACGACTACATCCGCTTGAAGGACAGCTATATTTTAACGCCGGAGAAACTGGAGTACGCGAAGGCCGATCTGTCCATCCTGCATCCCTTGCCCAGGGTGAATGAGATTTCCGTGGCCATTGACCAGGACCCGCGCGCCTGCTATTTCCGCCAGGCGCTGTATGGCAAGTTTATCCGCATGGCGCTGATTTTGAAGCTGCTGGAGGTGACCGTATGAACATTGACTCCATCAACAACGGCATTGTGATTGACCACATCAAGGCCGGAATGGCGATGAAGATCTATGATTTCCTGGAATTGGGCGCGCTGGA
>JAAYFC010000087.1 GCA_012728435.1 Clostridiales bacterium
GAACTATCAGTTGACCGGCCAGGGCGAGTACATCGTCAACGTGACGGAAACCGGCGCGGATCAGACTGACATCAGCTTCTACTATCAGGTCGTGGTCCAGCCGGCCACCATCACCATCCGCTATATCGACCAGAACAACCAGGAATTTGCCTCTGAGCAGCGCGAGCTGCAGCCCGGCGTCAACACTGTCACCCCGGACGCCTCCCGTGTGCCACAGGGCTATGAGCTCACCAGCCAGGCCGAATTCATCGTCAATGTGACAGAGCAGGGCGCGGATCAGACCGACATCGCCTTTTATTACAAGGCTGCCGTCCAGCCTGCAACGGTCACCATCCATTTCCGGGATCAGCAGGACGGCCAGCCCGTCGCAAACAGCATCACCACCACCTATCCTGAGGGCAGCCATGACGTCTATGCCCAGCCCGAGAACCTGAAGGAAGGCTACACTTTAATTGGTCCGGACGTGCAGACCGTCACTGTGTCAGCGCAGGGCGCGGATCCCGCGGAAATCATCTTCAATTACCAGGCCCCGGCCGAGGCGCCCACGGAGGAACCCATCCCGGACGCGCAGGTCCAGGTGCATTACCAGGATGACAAGGGCAATCCGGTGGCGGACACCCAGGTGGTCACCCTGCCCGCAGGCCCCCACGTCCTTCGCCCCACCCCGACCAACCTGCTGGAAGGCTATGCTTTAACAGAGCCCGAGAGCTTTGACATCGTCGTGGACATTAACGGCGCGTCAAGGACCGCGGTCACCTTCGTCTATGAGCTGACCTCCCCTGTCTCCCGGCCCGTTGATGTCCCCGTTTACTATGTTGATGAGGCGGGCAAACATGTCGCCTCCAGCGCCGTATTCACAGCTGGCGAGGGCAAGCATGGCTTCCAGGCCGCCCCTGCGGACCTTCAGGAAGGTTATGCTTTGAAGGAAGGCGAAGACCCCGTCAAATACGTCACCGTCACCAACAACCAGGCCAATCCCTCCAGCCTGACCTTTATCTACCAAAAAATCATCGCGCCCACGGACACGCCCGTGCCAGCCCCCAAGGCCGCGCTGGTGAAGGTGCTGTACAAGAGCGAGGACGGCGAGACGCTGTACTCCACCACCGTGCCCTGCAAGGAGGGCGAGCAGACGGTGATTGATGTCAACCTGGGCAATGTGAACACCACCATGTACCAGCTCATGAGCGAAGCCTCCCACACCATCACCGTGGACAAAAACGGCAACCCCAGCCAACAGGAGATTATCTTCCTGTTTAAGGACATCACCGTCAAGACTGCCACCATTGACATCCACTACCGGGATGAGGCCGGCAAGACCTTGGCGCCCAGCGGCAGCAAAACCATCGAGCCGGGCACCACAGCCATCCACGCGCAGCCAGAAGGCTTAAAAGAGGGCTACGTCTTAGTGGGTCAAAGCCCGGTTGATGTGGTGCTCAGCGAAAGCGGCGCTAAAAGCCAGGAGGAAGTGGTGTTTGTGTACACCATTCCCGCCACTGATACCCCCACCCCCACGCAAACGCCAGAGCCCACGCTCATCCCCTTTGACGTGACGCCGATGGACCGCTACGCCTATCCAACGGGCGATCAGGTCAATTTCCGCAGCAGCCCGGATGCTTCCTCCAGCGCCAACAATGCCATTGACACCCTAAGCAAAAAGGATCTGATCCACGTGCTGGGGACCTTGAAAAACCGCCAGGGCGAGGAATGGTACCTGGCAGACGTAAAGGGCAAGGAAGGCTTCATTAAGGCCGCCGTCGCGCGCCTGCTGACCTTCAACGAGGTTGCGGCCATCTTCGGCTGGACGCCCGAGCCCACAGCCACCCCCGCCCCCAGCAATGACCCCATGAAGGACGGCGAGATCATCGACCGCTGGGCAGAGGTTTCGGCCAAGGGCGGTGTCAACATGCGCGCCAAGCCTGAAAAGGGCTCCTCCCGCATCACCGCGCTGGATACCGGCGAGCGCATCTGGGTCTTCACCCAGCAGACGGTGGGCAGCGATGTTTGGTACAGCGTCCGCGCAAACGGCAAGGACGGCTTTGTGATGGCAGAGTTCCTCCGGCTGTACTCCAAGCAGGAAAGCGAGCAGTACCAGGCCACGCTGGCAAGCCCCATGCCCTATGCCGCAACGCCCACGCCCGCAGCAGCATCGGATACGCCCGTGCCGGAAACCGCTGCTCCAACTGCGAGCACCCCGCCCACCGTTTCCCCCACCCCGGCCTTGTATCAAGGCCCCGCGCTGACCATCCGTCAAAGCGCGCTGCGCACCGGCATTGGCCGCCCGGATGAGCCTGTGCTGGAGATGCTGGAGGTCAACACCCTGGTGCAGGTATGGAACCAGACCTGGATTGACGACGAGGGCTGGAGCCAGGTGCAGGTGATGGCGGACAAGCAGATTGGATACGTCCCCAACGCCTCCCTGCGCTATATCGACGACCAGGAGGCCGCCTTCTACCTGCAACAATTGGAGCCCAAGGTGACAGAAGCGCCCACCCGCCCGCCGGAGCAGCGCGTCGGCTACTCCATCACCCGCGGTGAGAACGTCCCCGTGCGTGCCTTCCCGGATACCAACGCGCAGATTGTGACCCTGCTGCCCGAAGGCGCCGTTGTTGGCGTGCGCGGCCAGGACTACGCCGCCAGCGCCAGCTGGGATGTTGTGCAGTACGGCACCTTCATGGGGTATGTGCGCAGCGACCAGCTGCGGATGCTGACCCCGACTGAACAGCAAAACTATCTGGATTCCCTCCGCACCCCCACCCCAGCCCCTGCCTTCACGCCGGAACCCGTCACCTTAAACAGCCCCTCCAGCTACGGCTATGTGACGAAAGTGGTGAACTTTAGAAAGCAGCCCTCCACGTCCGCCGAAAAGATCAGCTCGCTTAAGACCAACGCCTTTGCGCTGGTGCTGGGCACCGAGATTATTGACGGCGTGACCTGGTATAAAATCAATCAGGCGGGCACCGTTGGCTATGTGATGGGAGATTACTTTAAGGTGCTCACCCTGTCCGAGCTGACCGCCTATCTGGCCCAGAAC
>JAAYFC010000155.1 GCA_012728435.1 Clostridiales bacterium
CCCAAACTCTTGTCCATGGCCACCAACATTGCCGCTGAATCATAGTCATCCTAGCATTCTGGAACAAATCTGGTATTTGTGCTTGTTAGTGCCTTGACCTTGATGCAACACTGCCCCGATCTGACTCTGGCGCGGCTGGATAAAGCGATGCATGTTGACCGCAATCACGAACATCAGAGATGAAATTCACACATCTTCTCTTCGGCCTTCAAGCACTTCTTTGCGATAGGCCATAGGTGTTTTGCCGTAGCGGCGGCTAAACAGATCAGTAAAATAGCGATAGTCCTTGAAACCGACTGCTTCAGCAATTTCATAAATTTTTTTGTCGCTCATCAGTAAGAGTTCCATGCCGTGCCTCATGCGAACGTCATTAAGGTAATCTTTGTAATTTTCACCGGTTTGTTTTTTAAAAAAACTGCTGAAGTAAAATGGATTCATGTGGATGTGCTTTGCAACTACAGCTAGCGAAAGATTTTCAGCATAATGTTCTTTGATGAAATTTTTGGCCTCATTGATGTCTGTCTTGTCATTGTCTCTGGTTATGTCCGTCACTTCTTGGAAGTACTTCCACATGGTCTTACGGAATACATCTTCCAATTGGCCATAGGAGACCATCGTCCTCGTTTGTTCCATCACTTCGACAACTGAGGAATAGGTCAAGGGAGCGTTTAGTTCTAAAAATCGTTCCTCCGCCGCGCGTATGCACATGAGTAAGAAATAGATTGCAGTGTCACTTTTGCCTTCAGAAACCGAGCAGACAGCGTCGAGAAATGTATCGAGCAGTCTTTGCAGCTGATCTTCATTTTGCTCGAATAGGACTGTAATAATTTTATCTCTGAGCTCACCTAGTTTTTCTGAATTGTACAACGGTGGAAACACGGGTTCCCCAGCATGGAGAATCCAGGAAGGTAAATGCTCGTAGAAAAAGAAATACCCCAACATGTCTTCTACTTCCAGTGCTGAATTTTGAATTGTGCCGATACTTTCTGTGCGTTTTCCATGCACAAAACCAAGTTGCGTATTCGGCAAGAATCGTTGTTGCAATCCAAATAGTGTTGCTTTAGCTTCTAAGCCAGCGGGGTCAGTTAAAATAAGCCAAATCATTTTATCGCGTTGAAATGCCAAACCAAGGTTTTGTCCCTCAAGCGCTTGAACAACCTCGCTGTATACAGAGAGCTGGCACAACTGCCGCTCCATTTCGCTGGAGGATTCAGTTCCCAATAGAGTCAGGGCACATAAGGTATAGCCCTGGCTATCCATACCAGCGAGTTTTTTTACCAAGTCTTTGGGTAAAAACGCATCTTCCACAGCCGATTCACTCGTCAGCCCGACACCAGTCTGAGTCTGTGAAATACAGTTCCGAACCGCCAGAAGCAGGCTCTCCTTGTTTACCGGCTTAAGCAGATAGTCCTTAGCGCCATGGTGGAGAGCAGACTGAGCAAAGGAAAATTCCTGGAAACCCGAAAGGAAAATGACACTAGTTTGCATCGAGTTGGCTTTGATTTCCTGCAAGATTTCCAAACCTGTTTTACCTGGCATGGCAATATCAAGAATTGCGATATCAGGTGCTTCAGCCAAGATGGCTTGCAGAGCTCTTTCCCCATTCTCGTAGGTACCGATCACTTCTATCCCGAGGCGAGCCCAATCGAACAACACCGAAATACCTTTAGTAATGGCAGGCTCATCATCGGCCAGAATCATCCGCAACATTCGTATCCTCCTTTGGCTTGATCTGAACAGGCAGTTTAAGTTTAATCACCGTTCCGACACCTGGTTTGCTATAGAGGCTTACTCCATACTCCTCACCATACAGGTAACGCAAGCGATCATGCACATTCTTTAGACCTATACTACGC
>JAAYFC010000088.1 GCA_012728435.1 Clostridiales bacterium
GCTCTGCTGGCCCCACCAGCACCTACCGCATGGACATCTTTACCCCGCCGCTACTCAAGTTGGGGCTCAAAGGCATGATTGGCAAGGGGCGCCTGGGCCCAAACACGTTGGCGTTGATGCAAAAGCACGGCGCGGTCTATTTTGGCGCCGTGGGCGGCTCCGCCGTCTTGATTTCCAAGTCCATCAAATCCTTTGAGGTGCTGGCTTATGCCGATTTGGGGCCGGAGGCCATCCACCGCTTTGTGATTGAGGATTTCCCAGCCGTGGTTGCGGTGGACGCCTTTGGCGGAAACCTGTACGATGAGGGGCCCAAACTATACAAGCAAGGCGAGATGTGATAGGATATGCCACGTTCCCAGGAAAGGAGCGGGGCATGAAGACGAAGGGCAACAAGCGCTACGCACAGCGGATCATTTTGATTTTGTTGGTGTGTTTGCTGTTGCCTTTTTCATCCGCCGGGGCCAGCGAGTATGACGAGAACCATCCGGAAAACCTAAGCCCGCGGAACCTGCGCGCGCAAAGTGCGATTGTGATTGAGCAAAACAGCGGGCATGTGCTGTTTGAGAAGAACGCGGACGAAATGCGGCCGCCCGCCTCCACCACCAAGGTGTTAACAATCCTGTTAGCCCTTACCATGGGCGAGCAGGACAGCATCGTGACCGTTTCCCCCTTTGCCGCCAACATGCCAGAGGACGCTGCCAAGCTGGGCTTGCAGGCAGGCGAGCAGGTTCGCCTGGGCGATTTAATCCGCGCCACCATGGTCTACTCCGGCAATGACGGCGCCATCGCCATTGCGGAACATTTAATGGGCACAGAGGCGGCCTTTGTGAACCTGATGAACGAGGCAGCCGCCCGCTATGGCTGTACGGCGACGCACTTCACCAACTCCCACGGCTATCATGACGACTACCACCTGTCCACCGCGCGGGATCTGGCCATCATCGCACGGGAAGCCATGCAAAACACGGAATTCCGTGAGGTTGCAGCGCTGGTTAGCTATACGCTGCCACAGACCAATATGTCCAAGGCGCGCAAGTACAACAACCGCGCAATCAGCTTCCTGTCATCAGGCGAGGACAATAAATACTACTACCAATACGCCACTGGCATCAAAACCGGCAGCCACTCCCAGGCCGGGGAGTGCTTTGTAGGCTCTGCCATTAAGCATGGCATCCCCTTGATTTCCGTCGTACTGCACTCCGGCTCCACCGACAAGTGGCGGGATACCAGGCGGCTGATGGAATACGGCTTTGCGCAGTATGTGTCTACCAGCGTAGCGGAAATGTACAGGGAAAGCCCGAAAGTAATCAACATTACGGGCTTCTCGCTGGAGGATGCGGACCTGGGCAGGCTGCAACTGAACCTGCGCAAGGTGGACCCTGCTGCCAACGACTCCCTGATTGCCTTAAAGGGCAGCACGGACGACCAGGCGAATATCTACAACACCCGCACCCAGTTTGAGTATTCCCGGACGCTGGAAGCGCCCATTGAGGCGGGCGAGGTGATGGGCACCATGACCTACACCCCCTTAGCAGTCGGCGCAGAACCTGTGCAGTATGAGCTGATTGCCGCGCGCTCCATCAGCAGGCGCCCCACCCTGGCCCCCACGGTGGAAGAGATAGAGGCCTATACCGCCGCTGACCCAAACCCATTCCCCCGCTTTTCGCTTGAGTTTCTGATTATCGTGCTGCTGCCCATTATCGCGGTTGCCGTCGTCTCGCAGCTGCTGTTTAAGCTGATTACCAGAAAACGCAAACCAAAGCTGAAACAGAAGCTGGAGTACAAAACGCGGTATTACCGCTAAGCGCATACGCAAAAACCGCCGACGTTCATGCCGGCGGTTTTTGTATACAATACTGGGTTTACAGGTAGTTTTTCTCGTAAATCATGCGGATGCCCTTCAGCGTCAACAGGGCGTCTACGTGCATGATGGCATCGGACTGGTCAGCGATGTAGTGGGCAAAGCCGCCCGTTGCGACAACCGTGGCATTGTCCTCACCCATCTCCTGTTTGATGCGCCCCACCAGATAGTTGACCTGGCCCACGTAGCCATACAGCAAACCGGATTGCAGGTTGGTAATGGTGCTGCGGCCAATGACCTTGTCAGGTAAAACCAGCTCGAAATGCGGCAGCTTGGAAGTGCCTGTGACCACAGCCTCACGCGCCAAGCGGATACCGGTCAGGATGCAGCCGCCCACGAAGTTCCCTTTGCCGCTGATGGCGCCAAAGCTGGTGGCGGTGCCAAAGTCAATAAAAATACAGGGCGAACCGTACTGTGCATAGGCCGCGACAGCATTGCTGATGCGGTCAGACCCCAATTCCTTGGGGTTCTCGTACAGGTTGTTGATACCGGTCTTGAGGCCCGGCTCTACAAAGTGCGGGGTGATGTTGAAGTAATCATCGCACATGTGCTCAATGGTAAAGTTGATGCTGGGCACAACCGAGGAAATCATGATGCCCTTGATGTCAGAAACGGACAGCCGTACATGATCGAACATCGAAAGCATCTTCACACCATACTCATCGGAGGTGTAGTTGGTGTTGGTGGACACGCGCCAGGACTTCACCAATTCGCGTCCTTTGAACACTGCGGTTTTGATGTTGGTATTGCCAACATCCATCACTAGAATCATTTTACCTCTTCCTTGATCGACAGCGCTTTGCGCAGCGCGATGATAACAACCGGCGCGACCAGGGCCGCGACCGCTGCCTCAGAGATGCCGGCGATGAAGCCGGTGCCCAGGATTAAATTAACAATTTTGCCAGCGTCCAGCGACGCGAAACGATAAAACAGGTACATCAGCCCCAGATACAACACCGTGTTGGTGAGGGAGCCCACCGCCGAAGCCACCGGCAGTTCCAGGCCTTTTCTTCTTAATTTGCTGAGTGTCTGGTAAGTAAAATGGACGGTCACGGGAATCAGCAGCCGGGGCAAATAACACATGATTACCGTTAAAACGGGGCTGGAGGCAAGCAAGGTGCCCGCCAGCGCGCTGGGCGGCGTCATGGACAAGCCCAGCACGCTCATGAGGCTGGCTGAGCCAAAGAAAAAGCCAATCATCAAGCCCGATGTAAGCCCCAGCATGATGGTGCCAATGACAACGGGCACCACCAGGATGGTCACATTGATGAACCCCAGCGGAATCATACCAATGGGCGTAAGTCCCAGCAGGAACACAAAGGCGATGAGGATGGCAGTCAGGGTGAGTCTTCGAATCTGTGCGGATTGCATGGTGAACCTCCGTTCGGGCTCCAGCGGATACCCTACGTCACGGTTGCGGAATCATGTCCGGCTAAACATACCGGCAAGCGCATCATAACAGAGGGAAAAACCTCTGTCAATTGACAAACTGCTTGATTACAATTGCGTTTCCGCCAGTTTTTTCAGGTTCAGGGCAGCGGTGTACACCGTGTTTTTGCGCTGGCCCTCTGTAATGAGCTGCGCCTGCGCGTCCCGCAGGCTCAGCCCCTGCGCGATCAGGTCCACCAGCTGCGCTTCCAGGCCAAGCGGCGCAGCAGCCTGTGTTTCCTTAGGCGGAGGCAGCTTCAGCACCAAGGCGAACTCCCCGCGCGGAATGTTTTCATTCTCGGCAAAATGCGCCAGCATCTCTTCCGCGCTGCCGCGCAGGGTTTGCTCGTGCAGCTTGGTCAGCTCCCGGCTGATGGATAATTCAAGCCCGGGATACACCTTTGCAATCGCTTTGAGCAAATCAAGTACCCGATGCGGCGCTTCATACAGCACCGCCAAGGGCGGGCCGGACCCAAGGGCGCGCAGGCTGTCGCTCAACTCCTTTTCTTTGCGCGGTAAAAAGCCATAAAAGGCGAAGGCAGCCTCCATGAAGCCGCTTGCGGACAAAGCAGCAGCCAGGGCGCTGGGGCCAGGCACGCAAAGCACCGGGATGCATGCCTTATGTGCCGCGTCCACCAGCAAGGCCCCCGGGTCGGACACAGCGGGCATGCCCGCGTCACTGACCAGGGCGACTGCCATGCGTTGTGCCTGCATCCGCGCGATGACCTGGGCAGCCTTCTCGCGCTCGTTGTGCTGATGGTAGCTTTCCAGGGGGCTTTTAATGTCAAAGGCGGTAAGCAGTTTGCGGGTGACGCGGGTGTCCTCGGCCAAAATCAGGTCGGCTTCCTGCAAAACCTTGACCGCCCGTTGGCTCATGTCCCCCAGGTTGCCAATGGGCGTGCCGACGACATACAGCCTACTCATAGTTAAGCCTCTGTGCGCAGCGCAGCTTGGCGCTGCGCGCGCGGGGATTGGCAGCAAGCTCCCCTTCACCCGGCGCTTTGGGGTAGCCCTTGGGTAAACTGATCAGCGGCTTCTTCCCGCACACGCAGATGGGCGCGTTCACCGGGCATTCGCAAGGGTTTCTCAACTTGACGAAGGCTGTTTTCACCGCGCGGTCCTCTATGGAATGGAAGGTAATGACGCACAGGCGGCCACCGGGCTTGAGGAGGTGCACCAAGTCGTTGAGTGCCTGCTTGATTGGGGCAATCTCATCATTTACGGCGATGCGCACAGCCTGAAAGGCCCGCCGGGCGGGATGTCCCTCGTCCTTCCTGCGTACTGCCTTGGGGATGGCGCGGTCAACCGCGCGCACCAGATCCTGGGTGGTTTCAAACGGCTTTTCCGCCCGCATTTCTAGTATCAGTTTCGCGATGCGCGCCGCCCAGCGCTCATCCGAGTAATCATACAAAGCCTGGGTGATGGTTTGTTCGCCTTGTGTGTTGAGCCATTCTGCTGCTGTGATGCCGGCGGACTGGTCCATGCGCATATCCAAGGGCGCGTCCTCGTGGTAGGAAAAGCCGCGCGCCGCCGCATCCAGCTGCCAGGAGGACACCCCCAGATCCAGCAGGATGCCGTCAAATAACATGCCTTGAAAAATGTCCTTCGCGTCGTGGAAATTGCCATGGCGCAAGGCAACCTGCTTACCCCAGGACCTAAGCCGTTGGCCCGCTGCGGCCAGCGCATCCGGATCGCGATCCAGGGCATACAGCTTGCACTCCCCGTTCAAGGCTTCCAGCAGTGCGGACGCATGCCCACCGCCGCCCACCGTGCCATCCAGATAGACGCCGCCGGGTAAGGGCGAAAGCGCTTCCAGCACCTCCTCCCTTAACACCGGGATGTGGTGAAAGCCGGATGCCTCGCTCATTGGCGCAGTTCCCTTAAGCGGTGGGTCACTGTTTCCAGCATGCCTTCATTCTGAGCGATTTTTTCCTTTTCAGCCTCCACCAGGGCGGGCGGCGCCTTCTTCACAAAGCCTTCATTGGCCAGCTTGCCCCGGCTGCGGCTGATCTCCGCCTCCAAGGTCTGCGCTTCTTTTTCCAGCCGCGCGATTTCCTTTTCAATGTCCACCAGTTCCCCCAGCGGCATCAGCGCTTCACCGATAAGGCCCACGGCAGACACAGTTTTCTCCGCTACCTGTGCGTCTGGCGGCAGAATCTGCAGGGACGCTGCGCCCGCCAGGCGCTGAAAGTAGGGCTCTGCCGTGGTTAAGCGCTCTGCCCAGCCTGGCTTGGGCTTAAGCAGCACACGTGCGCGATGGCCAGGCTGTACCTTAAGCTCCTGCCGCACCACACGGATGGCGCGGATCATGTCCATGACGCCTTCCATCTGCTGCTCTTCGTCCTTAAAGCTGTATGCTTCGTTCTCAAGCGGCCAGGGTGACAGCATACAGGAATCCTGCTCATGTCCGGGCAGCTGCTTGTAGATCATCTCGGTCAAGAAGGGCATAAAGGGGTGCAGTAAGCGCAAAACGGCAGACAGCACCTGATACAACACCGCGCGGGCCTGGGCTTTACGCTCCGGCGTCCCATCAAACAGGTCACCCTTGGACAGCTCGATAAACCAATCGCAAAACTCATTCCAGGCAAAATCGTAAATCGTCTGCGCAGCCAGGCCCAGGTCGTTGCCCTTTAGGTGGTTTGTGACCTGACGGATGGCCTGGTTGAGGCGGCTTAAAATCCATTTTTCCGGCGTCCGCAGCAGCTTCGGCTCGATTGCACCTGGCACACCATCCAGGTTCATCAGCACAAAGCGGGACGCGTTCCAGACCTTGTTGGCGAAATTGCGCGCTGCCTCGCTGCGCTCGCTGCTCACGCGCATATCCGCGCCCGGCGCCACGCCTAAAACCAGGGAGAACCGCAGCGCGTCCGCGCCGTAGGTTTCAATCAGTTCCAGGGGATCAACCCCGTTGCCCAGGGATTTGGACATCTTGCGCCCCTGTTCATCCCGCACAATGCCGTGGATGAGCACCGTATCAAAGGGCACCTGTCCCATGTGGGCAATGCCAGAGAAAATCATCCGCGCCACCCAGAAGAAGATGATGTCATAGCCTGTAGCCAAGGTGCTTGTGGGATAAAAGTATTGAAGATCCTCTGTTTGATCCGGCCAGCCCAAGGTGGAGAAGGGCCAAAGCGCTGAGGAGAACCAGGTGTCCAGCACATCCTCATCCTGATGCAGCCTGATTGAGCCGCAATCCGGACAGGTGTCCGGCGCCTCCCTGGCGACGATGACCTTCTCGCAAGTCTGACAGTACCAGGCCGGGATGCGGTGACCCCACCACAGCTGGCGGCTGATGCACCAATCCCTGATGTTTTCCATCCAGTTAAAATAGGTCTTGGCGAAACGGTCGGGGTAGAACGTGATCTGCCCCTCGCGCACGGCCTCAATGGCGGGCTTGGCCAGCGGCGCCATTTCAAGGAACCACTGCTCGCTGATGAGCGGTTCCACCGTGGTATGGCAGCGGGAGCAGCTGCCCACGCTGTGGGTATAGTCCTGCGTATTAACAAGGTAGCCCTGCTCCTTGAGGCGCTGTAATACCAGCTTGCGGCAGTCCATGGCGGACAGACCCTGGTAATCAGCCCCTGCGGCCTCGTTCATGGTGCCATCATCGTTCATTACGCGCAGGATGGCCAGGTTGTGGCGCTTTGAGATCTCAAAGTCATTGGGGTCGTGCGCCGGTGTCATCTTGACCGCGCCTGTGCCAAACTCCGGATCTACATAGGCATCCGCCACAACCGGCAGCACACGGCCTGCCAAGGGCAGCATCAGCTTCTTTCCAATCAGGTGCAAGTAGCGCTTGTCCTCCGGGTTCACAGCCACGCCGGTATCACCTAGCATGGTTTCCGGCCGCGTGGTGGCCACCACCACGCCCTCGCCGCCGTCCTCCGCCGGGTAGCGGATGTACCAAAGGTGCGCGTGCTGCTCCTCGTACTCCACCTCAATATCTGACAGGGCAGTGCGGCAAACGGGGCACCAGTTGATGATGCGCTCGCCGCGGTAGATGAGCCCCTGCTCGAACAGCTTGACAAAGACCTCGCTCACCGCGCGTGAGCAACCCGCGTCCATGGTAAACCGCTCACGGCTCCAGTCGCAGGAGGCGCCCATCCGGCGCAGCTGCTGCGTGATTTGCCCGCCGTATTTTTCCTTCCATTCCCAGGCGCGCTCAAGAAAGGCCTCCCGGCCAATCCCCTCTTTGGTCAGGCCTTCTTTGCGCATCTGCTCCACGATGCGGTTCTCTGTCGCGATGGAGGCGTGGTCCGTCCCCGGCAGCCAGAGTGTCGGGTCGCCCAACATCCGGTGGAAGCGGATCAAGATGTCCTGAATTGTGACATCCACCGCATGCCCCATGTGAAGCTGCCCCGTGATGTTGGGTGGCGGCATCACAATGGTGTAAGGCTTTTTGCCTTCCACCCTTTGCGCGGTAAAGGCGCCGGAGCGCTCCCACTCCTGGTAGATTTGCTGCTCCTTTTCCTGGGGCTGGAACGTCTTTTCCATTTGAAATTCCTGGCTCATTACGTCCTCCTTGTACTTCCCAAAAGCGCTTGCGAACCATTTGATGCGCAGCCTGGGTAAAAAAACAAGCCGCCGCGTCCTGCATGGACGGGCGACCCGTGGTACCACCTTGCTTCGCGGCGCAAGCGCCGCCTCTTTGTGCTGTATCGGGCACCCCCGGCAGAAAACTGCAGCCCTTGGAAGCGACCTTCCGCAAAGCCCCAACAGCGCCCTTTCAGCCAGGGAGCGCCTCTCTAGTGGATGGAGCCCTTGCGTACTCCTCTTCCGCAACGGGCGAACACGACCCTTGGATCTTAAGCCTTTTTATCCTCGTCCAAGGGCAGCACCTGCACACCATTGTAGGTTCCGCAGAGCTTGCAGACATGGTGCGCCAACTTCATCTCCTTGCACTTGGGGCAGGCGACGATTGCGGGCAGGGTGAGCTTGTAGTGGGTCCTGCGCTTGCGGCCGCGCGCGCGGGAGACTTTCATTTTTGGGACAGCCATGGTTACTCCTCCTGAAACTTGGTGAACAACTGCTTGAGCGCTCCGAAGGGATGCTCATCCAGCGTCTCTTCTTCTTGATTGGAATCCGCTGATTCCAGGGTGATGCCTGCGCAATCCTTCGCGCAGAGGAAGCGGATCGGCAGATCCAGCACGGCCAGCGTCATCGCCAGGTGTGACAGGTCCACGCGGTGTCCGGTAAACACCAGGCGCTCCTCCCAGGGGTCTTCCACCTCCGTCTCGCGTGGATCCACACGCAGAAAGGTTTCATAGACCTTGGCCAAAACGGGGTACTCCACCGTCTTGAGGCACCGGGCGCAGGTGGCGACTGCTGTGGCGCGAAGCTCCCCGTCAATCACCAGGGCGTCTTCCATCAGGGTGAACTCCCCCTTGATGCGCGCTGGCTGCGGGAAGGTGACTTCCTCGCCCAGGGTCTGGACTGACGGCAACTCCTCCATGTGTTCAAAGGGAATCGATGTGCCGGGCGACTTGAGCGCTGCGGTGATGTCCAGCATCAATCCATCCCTCCTTACATGGTGAACAGATGGTATTATAGCGGGGTGGTCAGACTCTGTCAAACAGAATTTTAGTTCTGCTCCCCCTGACCTTTCACCGGGGTGATGACGATGTGGCGGTTGGGCTCCTCCCCTTCTGAGTGGGTGGCGATGCCGGATGCCGCCTGCAGCGCGCTGTGGAAAATGCGGCGCTCGTAAGGATTCATGGGCTCCATGGCAACACGCCGTCCGGTTTTGCGGGCGCGGTTGGCCATGCGGTTGGCCAGGCGCACCAGCGCCTCCTCCCGCTTCTCGCGGTATCCTTCAGAATCGATGGTGACGCGCACATACTCCTCACGGGTGCGGTTGACCTTCAGGCTGGTGAGGTACTGCAGCGCGTCCAGCGTCTCCCCGCGGCGGCCAATCAAAATCCCTTGGGGATCGCCCTGCAGGGTGAGAAAGATGTGTCCATCCGCGTCCAGGGCGACGGAGATATCAATCTCAAGCCCCATCAGCGTGGTGAGTTCCTTCATAAAAGCCTGCGCGATGCCGCCGGCCGGGCTGTCTGCGTCCACGGTGTCCACCTGGGTCAGCTGGCGCTCCTCGCGCACGTATGGGGCGGCGATTGCTTCGGGCTTTTTATCCTGCTGTTTCTTCTCCCGCGGTTTGCGGGTGCGGGAGGGCTTCTCCGCCGGTGTATCGGCTTCCTTCTTTTGGCGCGGCTCGCGCTTTGGCTGGGGCTCGCGCTGTTTGGGCTCGGCCTTCACTGCCGGTTGTGCCGCGGGACGGGCAGGTTTGCTGCGGGGCGCTGGTGTTTCTGCCAGCGAATCCTTAAACACGTCCACTGCGTCAGAATGCGCGATGGTTTCTTCAGTAAAGGTGAGGCGCACGCGCGCTTCGCGGCTGCCAAACAGGCCAAACAGGCCCTTGGAGCCCTCCTCCAAGATCTCTACCTTTACATCGCCTATGGAGAGGCCGTTCTCAGCCAAGCCGGCAGAGATGGCTTCCTCTACCGTACGGCCGCTTGCTTCGAATGATTTCATTTAACTGATCCTTCCTCCAGCTGGGTACCCGCCGCCTGCTTGTCCTTTTTGTCAAAATACAGGTTGATGAAGTAGCTCATCCCGGTGGCGATCAAGTTGCTGACCACCCAGTACAGCGCAAAGGCGGCGTTGCTGGTCAAAGTGATGTAGACGGAAAACAGGGGGAAGAAATACTTCATAAAGTTGCCCATGCCCTGCTGACCTTGAGCGCCGGGCTGCTGGCCGGTGGCCTGGGGGTTGATCTTGGTCATGAGCAGCTGGCTGGCGCCCGACAGGACAGGCAGGATCAACAGGCCGTTAAACTGCTCAAACACCTTAAAGGAGAAGAGAATCATGTTGATGTTCTCAAAACCTGCCATGGGCGTAACCTGCGCCAAGTAGTCCGGCATCTGCACCAGGGCTGCCTGCAAACTGGGCATCACAGCCTTTAAGGCGTCCGCAGTCGCAAAGTCCAGCGTGCTTTGAAAATCCGGCACATGCTGCATGATGTTTTGCACAATCGCAGCCTGGTCAGCAGCGGAAATGGTGTTCCACACGTTGTACCAGACATCGTGGCCGATGGTTTGCAGGGCATTGATATTGGGCGCGACGGAGGCGAACAGGGAGTCCGCCATCCAAATGTTCTTCACCCACATCCAGCCCTCATACACCGGGGTTTGCCCCTGGAGGAACTGGAACACCTGCGCAACAACCTCTTTGTTGGCGATGGCGCGCATGGCGCCAAACATCGCAAACAAGATGGGCATCTGGATGAGCAGGGGCAGACAGCCAGAGAGGGGATTGTAGCGCTCTTTGCGCATGAGCTCGGACTGTTTTTGCTGCAGCTTGGCCTTGTCATTGGCGTATTTCTTTTGCAGGGCATTGAGCTGCGGCTGGATCTTGGACATTTTGCGCATGCCCTTGCGGCTGGAGATATCCAGCGGCATCAAGACCAGACGGATGAGCATGGTGAAAATCACGATGGACCAGCCGTAATTGTGGATGATGCTGTAGATCCATTGGATGACATTGGTTAAGGCATTGGTGATGGCTGACACTGAGGTTAATCCCTCCTTATTACGAAGTCCGGTGGTTCAGGGACGGGGTCATAGCCGCCCTTTGAAAAGGGGTTGCACCGCAAAATGCGTTTGAGACCCATGAAGCACCCCCGCAACGCGCCAAAGCGCTCAATGGCGGTAATCATGTACTCTGAGCAGGTGGGCTGATAACGGCAGGACGCCGGCAGATGCGGGCTGATGGCCCCTTGGTAAAAGCGCACCAGCCAGAGCAGGGCTTTTTTCACGGTGCCCCCTTTAGGGCGTCTACGCGCGAAAGCAGGGCGCGCATCTGGTTGGACAGTTCCTGATAGGAAGCGAGGGCCGAGGCCGGGTTGGCGGTAAAAACATAGTGCCCGCCTTTTACGTCTGGAATCAGATGGCGAAAGCTTTCCCTGAGCCTGCGTTTCACCAGGTTGCGCGTGACGGCACCCCCCACCTGGCGGCTGACAGAAAAGCCAACCTGGATACGCCGTGCCTTGACATAGTGCAGCCGAATCAGCTTGCCGGAAGCATGTTTCCCCCGGCGATAGACGAAACGGAAATGCCCGTTTTTGCGGATTCGATACTGTTGCTGCACGCGAGAACCCCCCTCTGCAAGCAAAAACCGCTCATCGCTGTGTGTTGACCGTGCAATGAGCGGATCTTCAGCCTTACAGATCGGTCACGGTTTCTGCCTTAGGCGGACAAAACCTTGCGGCCCCGGCGCCGGCGGCGGGACAGGACGCTGCGGCCACTCTTGGTGGACATGCGCTTGCGGAATCCATGAACCTTGTTGCGTTTGCGTTTCTTTGGCTGATACGTGCGTTTCATTGATCAAACTCTCCTTTTATCCCAAGGAATCGGGCCTGTCTGCTGTACAGGCCGAACCTTTAACTTCTACACTATAATATGCGATATCCGGGCTGTCAAGCGTTCTGAAGGACTTTGTTTTCAGCCCCGGATTGAAACCCCAAGTGCAACAGAGATGAGCGAAAAGGAATGGCTCATAGTATGCGAACACGGTAAGATTGTTTTGCTGAACAAATCCGTGGAGGTCGCAACCATGAGCCAAGCTGAGTATAACACAGGAATCAAC
>JAAYFC010000008.1 GCA_012728435.1 Clostridiales bacterium
CTGACCTTTTCTCTTCACCAAAACTTCTCTTTTAGCACTATTCCTATTCTTTAGTCACACTTTATTACACTAACTTCCGTTCATTTCACATGGTAATCTCCACACCCTTTACACTGTGGAAGTTACGATGTGAATTTACGAAATATTTTTTGCCATCTGGTTGAAAAGGGGTTAAAAGAGTATACTAAAACCGCCACATGAGGAGGGATTATATGAAAAAGCGTTGTTTTAAAAGCCCGCTGGGCTATTTGCTGGCGGTGGAGGAGGACGGTGCCTTAACCGCCCTTGACTTTGTGCAGGCAGAGGATCAGGACGCCAGGGACCTAAGCCCGGTGCTTTTGCTGACAGAAAAACAGCTGGGGGAGTATTTCGCGGGCCTTCGAGAAAAATTTGAGGTGCCGCTTCAGCTGAAGGGCAGCGACTTTCAAAAAAAGGTCTGGGCAAGCCTGCTGGACATCCCCTACGGGCAGACGCGGACCTATGGCCAGATTGCGGCTCAAATTGGGCAGCCTAAGGCCTCCCGCGCTGTGGGCCAGGCCAACAACCGCAACCCAATCGCAATCATCGTGCCCTGCCACCGCGTGGTGGGGGCGGACGGCGCGCTCACGGGCTATGGCGGCGGCTTAGCGCGCAAGGAGGCCCTGCTGATGATTGAGAGAAACCTTGAAAAATAATGGGTTTCAGGGTATACTGATGGGGTAAAAAGTCACTTGAGAGGAGCTTTATCATGAAGTTTTTAGTGGAAACCTCTGCCCGCCACGCCCATGTGTCCCCCGCGGATTTGGAGACCTTGTTTGGCAAGGGCAGCGAGCTCAGTTTTCGCAAGGAGCTGTCCCAGCCTGGCCAGTTTGCCAGCAACGAGAAAATCAAGGTCATCGGCCCGCGCGGCGAGCTTAGTGTGACCATCCTGGGCCCCACCCGCGGCAAAAGTCAGGTGGAGCTGTCCTACACCGACGCCCGGACTGTTGGCATCACGGCGCCTGTGCGCGAAAGCGGGGATGTCAAGGGCACGCCCGGCTGCAAGCTGGTTGGCCCCGCGGGGGAGGTGGAACTGGCTGAAGGCGTCATCGTCGCCAAGCGCCACATCCACATGACGCCCGCAGACGCGGAGAAGTTTGACGTGAAGGACAAGGACATCGTAAGCGTCAAGGTCAACACATTGGGCCGCGCGCTGGTCTTTGGCGACACCGTGGTGCGTGTACACCCCAATTTCGCCCTGGCCATGCACATCGACACCGATGAGTCCAATGCCGCCTCCGCCGCGGGCGAGGTCTACGGCGAAATCGTGAAATAATAGGATTTTATCAAATCAGCACCTGACGCTTACCGCGCCAGGTGCTTTTTATTTGACGATATTGGCTGATGTCAGCAGCCTGACCTGAATACCTACCACGGCATACCGCTTTTGTTGTGCCTTTGTATAGTAGGCATTCATGTCGCTGGGCTGCGCTTCACCAATCCGCTCTTTTGTATGTCCGCATTCCTCCAGGGGCAGGGACTGATATAGCGTCTCAAAATCCGGAAAGATATGCAGCGCCTCCACCACGGTGCAAAGGACCAGGCCTGGTTTGTCACTGTGCTCAAACAAGATCCAGTCGCCTGGCTGGATGCGCTGCCGCTTCTCATCAAACAGGCGCAGCTCGATCGTTTTTTGCCCGGACTGCATCAGCATAAACGGCAGTGGGCTTAAGCACATGTGGTGGGTCATGTTTCCTCCCTGGGCTTCCTACCTGTCAAGCCCCTTATAATACCGCACCACCAGCTGCGTCCGGTCCCGCACATCCAGTTTGGCCAGCAGCTGGGATACATAGTTGCGCACGGTGCCCTCGCTTAAAAAGAGCTTGTTTGCGATTTCCCGGTTGGACAGGCCGTCGGCGATGAGCTGCAGCACCTGGTATTCGCGCTCTGACAGCGCCTCGTCCCCCGGGTGTTGATGGGGCTTGAGCAGCGGGGGCAGGGCCTGGACAATCTCGCTGCCAAAGACGGTCTGCCCGGAGGCGACCGCGCGCAGGGAGGGCGCGATGGCTTCATAGTCCTGCTTGAGCAGGTAGCCTTTTGCGCCGATTTGCAGCGCGCGCAGGATGTATTCTTCATCCGCGAACGTGGTTAAAAATAAAATCTTGGCATCCGGATTCTTGGTAAAGATGGTTTCCGCCGCGTCCAGGCCGGTCTTCTCGCCCATGCGGATGTCCATTAACAGGATGTCGGGCTGATGCTGCTCATACAATAGCACCGCGTCCTCATAGCTTTCACCCATCGCAAGGACGCGAAAGCCGCCCTCCTGCTCCAGGATGGATTTGAGCGCCGAGCAGACGATGCGGTCATCATCAATGATTAATATGGTCATGCGAGTCCTCCTTGGGCAGGGTAATCAGGATGCGGAAGCCCTTGTCACGCGTCACGCGCAGGCTGCCGCCCAGGCCGCGCACGCGCTCCTCCATGGCGTACAGCCCCAGCCCGCTATGATGGTTGTTTGATGGTTGTGTGCCGTTGTCCTGGATGAGCAACAGGCGGCTGTCCCGCAATTCGGACAGGGTGATGCTGGCCAAAGTGGCGTTTGAATGCTTCATGATGTTGGAAAGCGCTTCTTTAATCACAGCGATTGCGGCGTATTTTTGCTTCAGCGGCCACTGGCTGCCGTTGCTGTTGGTGTAGCGCACCGGGCAGAAGGTGAAGTCATCCAGCAGCCCCTTAATCTCCGCGTCCAGGGCCAAGAAATCCTGCGGCATGTTGTGCACGCTGGCGCGGATGGCGGTCATGCCGCTGTTTAAGGTGTCCTGCAGCGCCTTCATGTCCTGCTGCTGCCGGGGGTTCTTGAGTGAGAGCCCCAGCGCCCGCGCCTGCAGTATGCCGCGGGAGAGCACATGGCCCACGTGGTCATGGATATCCCGGGCGATGCGGTTGCGCTCCTGCATCACGGCCAATTGCACCTGGGCTTCCTGCTCGCGCTGCAGGGAACGCACCTGCAGCTGGCTTTGCGCGCGCTGAACCGAGGAGGCATCCACCGCGTCATAATAGCGCGCAAGCAACCGGCTGGTGCCTTCGTCCTTGAACACCAGCAGGCCTGCGGCCAGCGCTGCCAGCAAGAGCAGCGTGTCCACGCGCTCAAACTGGACCATCAGGGGAAGGACCAGGCTAAATGCGTACCACGGCCAGCCCGCCTGACGCAGGGACAGGTAGAGCATAAGCGGCACAAAGACAATCAGCTCCGGGAACACAAAGCAAAGGGCCAAAAAGGCGGCGTGGGGGAGGGCGGCTGAATGCCTGCCGCTTAAATAGTTCATCAAAATAGCAATCAGTACACCAATCAGCAGGCTGATGACGGCTGCATCCAAATCCAACCGTGACAGCATCATCAGCCCTGCCACAATCAGCAGCAGGCCTTGGCTTAACCACGCTTGCACATTCATTGGCTGCATTTTACCACAGCGCATGACAAATGTCATAAGAAAATGGTGACAGGCGCAACTGGTTTCGCGCTGTTATGCGGTTAAGATGAAGACAGACCAAGGAGGATTGAAACAATGATTAAGATGAACGGTGTAATCAAACGCTATGGGAACCTGGTGGCTTTAAACCAATTTGACCTGAATGTGGAGGATGGACAGATCTACGGTCTGCTGGGGCCCAATGGCTCTGGCAAATCAACCGCCATCAACAGCATGCTGGCGCTGCTCTCCATTGAAAAGGGGGAGATTAAACTGTTTGGCCAGCGCATAACACCCACCTCCTATGCCATCAAACGCAACATTGGCTTAGTGCCGCAGGAGGTGGCGGTGCTGGAGGACTTAAACGTGCAGGAAAACGTGGATTATTTCTGCGGATTGTATGTGAGTGATTATCGTGAGCGCAAGCGCCTAGTGGATGCGGCCATCGCCTTTACGGATCTGGACAAATTCCGTAAGTTTTTGCCCAAGAAGCTGTCCGGGGGCTTAAAGCGCCGGCTTAACATTGCCTGCGGCATCGCGCACAAGCCCAGCCTGCTCATTTTGGACGAGCCCACGGTGGCGGTGGACCCGCAAAGCAGGAACGCCATTTTGGAGGGCATCAAGGCGCTCAACCAACAGGGGACCACCGTCTTATACACCAGCCATTACATGGAGGAGGTGGAGCAAATCTGCACCACCATCACCATCATGGACAAGGGCAAGGGCCTTTTAACAGGCACCAAGGAGGAGTTGAAGGCCTCCGTCAACCTGGGCGACCAGGTGGATATCCGCCTCATCAACCACAAGGCGGAGGACATGGACACAATCCGCAGCCTGCCCTATGTCGTGAAGGCGGAGCTGGTAGAGGACCACCTGAAGCTGGAGATGGCCCGCGGGGAGAGCAGACTGGCCAGCCTCTTCCACGTGCTGGAGCGTCAGGGCATCGGCATGGCGGAGATGAGCGTGCGCCAGCCCACCTTAAACGACGTCTTCCTGGAGGTGACGGGAAAGGAGCTGCGAGACCATGTTTAAGACGGTCTTTCGATATAGCCTGCTCACCACGTATCGGCAAAAGGCCGTGCTGTTCTGGAGCCTGGCCTTCCCGCTGGTGATGTCCATTTTCTTCTTTTTCGCCTTTGGAAACATCGGCGCCTTCGCCAAGTTTACCGAGCCCATCAAGGTGGCATACGTCGCGCCGCAAACCAGGAACCCCTTTTACAACCTGCGGCAGATTCTATCCGATATCCCCATGAGTGAAGGCAGCGAGGCCCGCCTGTTTGAACTCCAGGAAGTAAAAGAGGAGGAAGCCCGCGAGTTGGTCAATACCAATCAGGTGACTGCAGCGGTGCTGGATTTGGACCCGCCCGTCTTACTGGCCGACAAGGTCAGCATCAAGCAGGTGGTGGTCAAGCAGGTTGTCGAGCAAATCCACGCCACCAAGACGACGCTTACAAGCCTGGCCAAACAGCAGCCGGCCGCCGCGCTTCAAACCATGGGCCAGGGCTTGAACACTGCGGAGTACACCCGGAAAATTCCAATCAACGAAGGCCGGATGGGGGAAGACATCCTGTACTATTTCGCCCTGCTTGCCATGGTCAGCCTGGGCGCCTGCTCCGCCGGGGCGATGGTCATCATCTCCCAGCAGGCCAACAAGTCGCAGGAGGGGGCGCGTGTCTCCATCACCCCTGCCAACAAATGGCTGCGCGTCGCGGCAGCCGGCCTGGCTTCCTACCTGGTGCAGCTGGTCCTGTCCCTGACAATCCTGGCTTTTTTAACCCTGGTGCTTAAAAAAATCCCCCTTGATATCGTGCCCTACCTGAGCCTGTTAATCAGCGTGGGCACCCTGACAGGCTTTTTGATGGGCATGGCCATTGCCTGCATGGTAAACGGGAGCATGAATGTTATCCTCAGCGTCACCACAAGCGCCTACCTTTTCAGCAGCTTTTTAAGCGGCCTGATGAGCCACTATGTGCAGCGCCTGGTGGATACCAAAGTGGCCTGGCTGTCCGCCATCAACCCCGGCAGCATGATGGTGAAGTCCATGTACTCCATGTTTTACTATCAAAAGGCCAATCACAGCTATTTGCTGCACATGCTTATCGCCTGTCTGCTGTTTTCCATCCTGGTGGTTTTGACCTTACGGAGGCGCTATCATGACAGTATTTAAAGCATTTTTCCAGGTGGCGCGGCGCAACCTGACCGCGGTCATCCTTTATATTTCCCTGATGCTGGTAATCACCGTGCTGGTCTTTCAGTCCGTCAGCGATACCGGGGGCGACTTGAAGGTCTCCATTGAGGATTACCGCATAGGTGTCATCAACGAGGACGGCGACGACCTCATCACCCGCGGCTTGCTGGATTTTCTGGGTTCCCGTGCCCTCATTGTGCCCATCGGCACGGGGGAGAACGACGCCAAGGACGCGCTGTTTTGGCGGGAGGCATCCTACATCCTGCAGATCCCCAAGGGCTTTGGGGCATCCTTCATCACAGCGGCCCCCCTGGTCATTCAAACCCAGTCCGCGCCGGATGATTACACCTATACCTACGCGCAGACCTATACCAACCGCTTTTTAGCGACGCTGAAAACCTACCATCAGATGAACCCGGGGCAGTCGCCCCATGCCCTTATCGCCCTGGTCAATGAGGATTTAAAGGACGAGGTGCTCATCCTGCCCACCCAGGAGCGGTCCCCTGTCCATATGAAAACCGTATGGTATTTCCGCTACCTTAGCTACCCGCTTTTGGCAGCCATCTCAAGCGGCTTGGGCCTGGTGCTGGCGAGCATGAGACGGCATCTGCTGGAGCAGCGGGCTCGTGTGGCATCCCAGAGCGAGCTTGTGCGCAACATTCAGATGCTTCTGGCAAGTCTGCTGTACAGCGCCATCATCTGGCTGATTCCGGTGCTGCTGGGCGTTTTGATTACCAGGCTGCCTGTCAAGGAGCTGTTCACCCCGCGCTTCCTGCTTATCCTGGCCACCAGTTTTTTCTACATGCTCATCTGCATGAGCATCTCCCTTTTAATCAGCGCCTTCACCCAGAACCGGGGTGCCATTAACGGCATCAACAACCTTGTGGCGCTGGGCTCCAGCTTCTTAGGCGGTGTGTTCGTCCCCATTGAGGTCATGGGCGATACCATCACCGGCATCGCCAAGTTCTTGCCCGCCTACTGGCATACGATGGCTGTGCGCGGCCTGGGTGACGCCCAGGAGCTCAGCGGCGGCCCTATGGCGGACTATATCAAGCTGATCAGCGTCCTGGGGCTGATGCTGCTGGTGCTGCTGTCCGCAACATTACTGGTTAACAAAATCAGGCGCCAGAAAGGCACCTGATGGGAGTTGTTTAAATTCAGCCCTGCGGGTTAGCCAGCCCGCGGGGCTTTTTCTGTTGTGCCCACACAAGCAGGGTGATGGTGCAGGTGGTGATGAGCGTGATATGGAGGATGTTCCTCACACTGAAGGCCTGCGCCACCGCGTAGGACAGGCTGGTGCCGATGGAATAGCCCAGCTGGATGGCCACGCTCACCATGCTCATCATGAAGCGGGACTTGTTTTCTGTCTCCAGGTTCATGCCCAGGTTTAGCTGAAGTCCCGTGAACCAGGTGCTCATCATATAAACAATGACCAAAGCCGCATTAAAAACAGGGTAGGCGCGGGTAAGCAGCAGCAGGAGAACCAGGGTAAACTGCATGCTTGCGCCCAATTTCATCGTGTCCGCGTAGCCGATGCGGTCCGTCACCTGGCCGCCCAGCCAGTTGCCAAAGAGGCTGGATAGGCCAAGCAGCAGCAAAATCAGGCTCATGTAGGGGCTGAGGGTATTTGACAGATCCAGCAAATAGGGCGTGATAAAATTATAAAAGGCGCCATGGCCCGCGTACATGATCAGGGCAAACAACAGCAAAAGGGCGATGCGCCGTTTGCGCAGCAGCGCGAACTCGCTTTGCAGGTTCAACTCGGTGTCCCTGGCGTATACCTTGGGCAGGTTCAGGTGGAAATAGACAAGCGAGAAGGCCATCAAGGCGCTTAAAACCAAAAAGAACCCGCGCCAGTCAAGCACTGGTGACAGCAGGCGGGTTAAGGGCACGCCAATCACCAGGGACAAGGAATTACCCATGATAAACAGGGCCAGGTTGCGCCCAGCGCGCTGCTGACTGCTTTGCGCCATGAAGACAACGATGGCCAGCACGCCATAGCTGTTGGCGACAATGCCCATCAACACCCGGATGATGAGCAATTGGGTGAAGTCCCGTGTGATGATCAGCAAAATGGATGTGATCATGGTCGCGGCCAGCATCGCCTTCATCAGCCTCACGCGCTCAATTTTGCGCAGGACAATCAAGGTGATGGGCAGCCCAATGGCCGCCCCGTAGGAATACATGGAGTTCAGCAGGCTGGTTTTGGCCACGCTCATCTGCAGCTGCAAAGCGACCTGGTCCAATATGCCGGTGAAGACCACACCGGTCATGGAGAGGACAAAGTTCATCAGCACAAAGACCGCCATGGTGGCCTGGCTTTTTTTCATGCTCAATGCTCCATGAACACGTTGGGCAGCTCACTGCGGCCTGTGATGTTCAGCTTTCTGTAAATATTCTTGCTGTGGTATTTTACAGTGTTTAAGGAGATGTCCAGTTCGTATGCGCATTCTTTACCAGACAGCATTAACTGTACAATCTCCTGCTCGCGGGTGGTGAGGCCGCAGCGCACCATGATGTCCGCCCGGCGGGCATCCTCGCTCTGGTTGGCGCTCTCCTTGATGAAAAACTCTTTTGAGAACAGGGGGGAGAGCAGCGCGAAAACCACGAAAAGCACCAGTGTCATCAGCCCGCCGATGACCGTCATGTGCTCCGGCACTTGGCTGTTAAGCAAATTCGGCAGCATGTGCAGCAGCAGGGAGCTGCCAAAGATCACAATAATCATCAGGCGGAAGCGGCGGTAATCGGCGTTGCGCGCAAGGGCGAAGCCCAGCAGGTAGTATGAGGCAATATAGCCCATATATGAAAAATCCTGCAGGATGTCTGATGCATAGATGCCTGCCTCCTTAGGCAGCAGCAGACGCAGGGCATAGGCTAAAATCATGCCCGCGAAAAAGAGGTTGCACAGATGCCAGGTGTTAAAATGAAAGTGGAAGAAGACAAAGATGGCGATTAAAAACACCGCAATGCCTGCCAAACCAATCAAGAAATGAGGTGTCGCATGGGGGAGGTAGCTGTAGAAAAACCCAATCGCGCGGTGCGCGAAGAAGAAGTACAGCGCCATGCCCAGCGCCTTGAAACGGGGCTCCTTGGGCGCGCGCAGCTGCTCCATGTAATGGTCTGTTTTAAACCGCACCAGACAGACCAGGGTGACGATGACCTGCGCGCCAATATATAAAGGCCCGCTGATGTCCCATAGCGCGGGCAGGGAGAAGATAATCTGGCTCATGAGGCTAAACAGCACTGTGATGCCGGCGCCCAGCAGGCGCTCCGCGTCATTTAAGGCGTAGATGAAACCAAACAGGGCAATGCCCGCGCAGGCCCCATAGGCAAAGCCAAACAGCAGGCTCAGCCAGGGGGTGATAAGCCCGATGGGGGTAAAAATCCACCCCGCGAACAACACAGCGGCAGCGATTGCCGTCCTTCGCGCTGCGATGTGCATCTTCTCAGGCCGTGTAAGCAGGAAGATCAGGCCGATGCTCAGGGAATAGGCGATGCCCATGATGTACACGCCATCCATGCCCAAAATGCGCGGCGCGTTTTGGATCAGGCTGTTTTTCATGTTGCTAAAGAGGGGTGCCAAGGAGAAAATGAGCATATACGGCCAGCGGGACACGCGAACGCTGCCCCAGGCAGAGCGCATGGCGCTGAGGCTTTTATTCATCATCCGATGGGTGGGGACGCTCGCTGCCCGGTCTTGGCCATTTGTGGGTGTCATTTTTATCCATCTCCCCGGTCGCGGAGTTTGTACCGCCATTGTAACATAGATGGATGACAAAACCAATGTGAAGGGTAGGTCGACAGTGCGGCAGTCAAACACAGCCCACCCCTTTGGGTAGGCTGATGAAACGGCCAGTGTATTGGGACAAATACCACATTAAAAACGGGCGGAACAAATCCCGCCCGTTCGCTTGACCACGCAATCGCCTAGTCTTCTTCCGCGCCGCCCAATTCCTTTAGCAGCTTCTTTGACGTTTTGCGTATCTTCTTCAGGTTTTTGTCCCACAGTTGGATCTCATCAAAGATGGGGTCCTCCGCGAACATGAGCTTGTCACGCACGGGGTGGTTTCGCAGCAGCTCGCGGTCCTTGATCCACTCGCCGTGATAGTAGGCGATCAGCTTTGCCATCTGCTCATGCATAAGGCCCAGCTCTTTGATCGTGTCCCGCAGCGCCTTGTTGTTGCTTTCCACCTGCTCATACAGCGCCTGCATTTCCTCTGCTCGCTGCACCAGCTCCTGGAGCTTGTGTTGATCGGTCATAATGATATCCTTTCCATGCGTGGCTTACTCGAAGTTGACAACCACGTCCAGGTATTCACTCCTTTGCAGATAGGTCTCCTTGGACATGCCAAAGTAGATATCCATGATGCCGCGGACGCGGTACACCTTCATCATGGCGGGGTTCTCAGCGCTCAGCGAGGGCATCACACGTTCCAAATCGTCATAGCCTGCGATGATGTTGCCGTCAATCTCTACCAGGATGTCGCCCTGTTTGATGCCCGCCTTCGCAGCGGGGGAGTCCTTCTCAACCTTCTCAATCAGAAGGCCGCGCGGGACGCTCCTGTTCTCTCTGGGCGGGAAGTTTGGCTCAATCTCGTACAGCATCACGCCAAAGCTGGGGCCTTCAAACTCTTGCACTTCCGGCGGGGTTGGCGGCACATCCAGGCCGTCATAGGCTTCCAGCACGCGGCGGATTAAGGGAAGCGCGCTTTTGATGGGCACACACAGGCCCACGTTGTCAATGGGGTTGTCGTTCTTTTTCGCTTCGGGGTTCTCTTGCTCATCGCCCAGTTCATATATCTTCAGGGCGGGTACGCCCACCAACTGGCCCAGGCTGTTGAAAAGGCCGCCGCCGGACATGCCTGGGTTGATGGCTGCGTCGGTTTGGATCATCAACTGGGTGGAGGTGAGATCCAGTCCGTAGGCATCCTCCTGCGGCAGCCCCTCGATTTCGCGGTTAAGCCCGCTGATGACGCCGATGGTCACACTGCGGTCAAAATAGTGGCTGGCCGGGCTGCCAATGACGATGGCCCAGTCACCTATCCGCAGGCTGTCAGAGTTGCCGATTTCTGCGTGGGGCAACTTGAGGCCGGGCGCGTAGAGCATGGCCAGGTCGTTGTCCGGGTCATCCTCCATCAAATAGGCGGTGGTGAATTTCCCGTCCCAGTAGATGGCGAAAAAATAGCCATTCTGTACCACGTGTGAGTTGGTCAGCACATGGCCCCAGGGGCTGACAACGGTGCCGGAGGCCACGCCGTCCATCTCGTCCATGAGGGTGTATTCCTTGCCGGCGGGCTCGCCCAGAAATACCGCGACGCTTACCACGCTTTGAAGCCCTTTTTGAACGGGCTCAAGGAGGGGGGCGGCCATCAGACTGGTGTCAGTCTGCGCGGATAACAGCTCATCAATCTCTGCCGCGCGCGGGTTTTCTGCCACAGCGCCTGGGATTCCCAGCAGCATCACGCAAGCCAGCGCCAGGGTGAGCGCTCTTTTCCATACAGTGGTCATGGCGTGTTTCCTTTCAGTTGGTTTGGGTGGGTTGCAGCTTTGGCTCTTTCCTCTTGGCGTCTCTAAAGCCGTACTGTGTCCTGATGGCATTGGTCGGGCATGCGCGCTTGCAGTTGCCGCAGCGGATGCACTCGGGCACGTTGATATCCTTTCGCACCGCCACATTCATCGGGCAGGCTTTCTCGCACTTGCCGCAGTCGATGCACTTGTCCTTGTCCAGGGTCATTCGCCACAGGCTGATCTTGGAGAACAGCCCGTAAAACGCGCCCAGGGGGCAAAAGTACTTGCAGAAGGGGCGATGGATGAAGACCGAAGCCAGCAGAATCAAGGCCAGCAGGCTGGCCTTCCAGTAAAACAGGAAGCCGATGCTGTTCCTGAGGCCTTCATCAGAGGCCAGCAGCGGGATGCCGCCTTCCAGGGTGCCCGCCGGGCAGACCCATTTGCAAAAATAGGGCGAGCCCAGGCCAAAGGCATTGGTCAATACCACCGGCAGGATGAACACCAGCACAATCAGCATCAGGTATTTCGCGTAACGCAGGGGCTTGTCTACTTTATGGGGCACCTTGATTTTGGGGGTGGGGATCTTGTACAGCAAATCCTGGATGAAGCCAAACAGGCACAGGAAGCCGCAGATTGCACGCCCCAGCAGCATGCCAAAGAGGATCAGCGTACCCACCACATAAAAGGAGAAGTCGTGTTTGCGCCCGCCGGCCACTGCCTGCAGCGACCCAATGGGGCAGGAGCCAATCGCGCCGGGGCAGGAATAGCAGTTCAGGCCCGGCACACAGGCGTTTTTGAGCTTGCCCTTGTAGATGTTAATTCTCTCGCCAAAAAACCCGGGCAGGTAGCTGTTGGTGGCCAGGGCGGCCAGGGTTTGTGTAACCCAGCGGGAATCTTTCTTTTTTTTCATCAGCCTATACCTATGCATTCCAGACAGATGGTGATGGATTTCTTAAGCACCTCTGCCACTTCCTTGCGGTAAATGCCAAGCAGGATGAAGGCGACACCGCCCACCAGGATCAAGATCCTGGTGGCGGCGTTTTCTTGCAGCCGTTTTAACATCTTACTTACCAATCATATCCAGGCGCTCCTGGATAATCTCAAGGCCCTTTTCGACGAAGCCGTCGGATTTCCAGATTGCGCTGACAATGGCGTTCCCAACCAGCTGGCCCTTTGAGTCCAGGAAAATGGTGGTGGGGGTGCCCAAGACTGTGCTAAGCACATTTTCAGCCAGCTGATCGCCCTTTAAGGTCTGGAAGGTGCAGCCCTGTACCTTTAAAATCTCCATCGCCAGATCGTATTCTTTTTCGCCATCCAGGCAGACGGACACAAAATTCACCCGCTCGGGGATCGCCTCATACAGTTTTTGCAAATCGGGCATCTCTTCAATGCAGGGGTTGCAGCCGGTGGACCAGATGTTCATCATCGTCAGGTCATACATGGCCAGGTCGATCGCGCCAAAGGGATTGCCGTACATATCCTCGCTCGCGAAGTCGCCGCCATGGCCTAACTCTATGGCTTCTTCGCTCACGCCGTGGTACTCAAAATAGTCCATCGGCGGGAAGAGCATCAGGTTTTCCTTGACAATCTCAAGCACCTGGTTAACAAAATATTCCACCTTGGGCAGCTCTTCTTCGCTTAAGTTAAACTTATCGTAATTCGTGTTGTAGCATACATAGATGGCGTCCTCGCCGTTTTTGGTAATCAGCTCAACATGCTCAAACTCTTCCCTGATCTTGGCTTCGCCTTCGATGGTTTCGGGGAGCTCCGGGTTGGTGCGCAGTGTGGTGACAAGCGTGAAAAGGGCTTCCAGCACCTTCTCCTGCGCGGCATAATACTCCGCTTCATCTGTCATGTCGAACATGCTGAAGGCCAGGTCTTTCACGGATTCGGGCAGGTACAAATAGCCAATGCCCCCAGGATGTCATTATCGCCAAACAAATAATCCACGGGGTACTGGGTTTTCATTTCCTGGCCGTTCATGTGCTCGGGCACCAAAAAGGCATAGCCCAGCTCAATGTCGCCCATGAGGTTCATCTCATTTTCAATCACCACGGTCTCGCCGTGGAGGTTTTTCATTTCTTCCTTGCTAAACTCAGGGTTGATGACGGGCTCCTCCACCAGGGCTGCCAGGGCCGTGAAGGACAGGGTCAGCATGAGGGCCAGGATCACAATCATTGTTTTTTTCATGAGGTACTCCTTTCAATTGGGCGGCGCGATAAAACGCCGGATATTGGGATGCGCCGGGGCACCTGGCTCATTTGAGGCCAGAAAATATTAAAGTGACAACCCTCCTTTTCCAGCGTCGGCACAAAGCCTGCTGAGATGCTGCACGCCGTTTTCCGGGCGCGCTGTTCGTTTGTGGTTGGTCTCTGAGGGTATCATAGCATGATAAAATCGCTTTGTATATAAAAATATTTATACACAATTTTATGCATGAATTTACCGAATCGGCATTTTAATTGTCTGTTTTGATGTTTTTGCACATAAAAACACAGAGGGAAAGCGCCCTCTGTGCCAAAATGAAGACGAACCATGTCAAAGGGGAGGGTTCAAAGGGCACAGCCCTTTGCGCAGGGGCAGCTAGCGCAGTTAAATCTGCCGCACCTCCCGCACCGGTCCGCGCAGCGTCACCTTCTGCGCGACCAGCTCTTCCTTCACGGCGGCGGTCAGCGCAATATTGGTGGCCCACCACACCTTGGTGTTGGCCCAGCAGCGCAGGGTAAACACCAGGGTGCCATCCTGAATCTTATCCAGGGTTGCGCCAGGGGCGGGATCGTCAAGCACCTGTTCGTTGCGTTGTGCGGCGCTCAGCAGCAGGTTGCGGATCTTCTCCACGTCCTCATAGAAATCCGTCGTGATCGACAAATCTATCCGCCGCGTATCATACCAGGAGAAATCGGTGATGACATCGTTGCTCAGTTTCGCGTTGGGTATGACCACTTTTTTTCCGTCCAGGGTTCTCAGCGTCGTGTACATGATGGAGATGTCCTGCACATTCCCGTCCGCGGTCTCCGTTTTAATGAAGTCGCCCACACGGAAGGGTTTGAAGAAGAGAATCATCAGCCCGCCGGCGAAATTGCTCAGGCTGCCCTGCAGCGCTAGGCCAATCGCGAGGCCGGCGGAGGTTAAGATGGCCAGGAAAGAGGCTGCCGGCACGCCCAGGTAGATCAGCACGCTGATGACCAGCATAAAGCGCAGGAAGAGGGCGGCGGTGTTGGTTAAGAACCCCTTGATGCCCGGGTCCAGCTTGCTTTTGTCCATGGCTTTCTCCAGCAGCTTCGCAAGCCAGGTGATGAGTTTCAGCCCGATGATCACCATCAGCGCCGCAACCACAATCTTCAGCACCAAGTCGGCTGAGGCCGTCACGAAAAAATCCAGTACACTGTTCCAAATTTTATCCATAGGCTTCCCTCCGCGTTTTATAATATACAGTCAAAGTATGCCAATGAATGCTTGAAAATGTCAAGGTGTACAGTATATAAACAGGGCTATTTGCATAAATATTTTGATATACATCGTTGCATAATCGTGCTAGAATAAAAAAAGCAATAGAAAGACAAGAGAGGTAGCATCGATGCGTATCTGTGTATTCAGTGAAATCGGCGCGCTGAAAAAGGTCCTGATTCATCGTCCGGGACCGGAGCTGGAGCAGCTCACGCCGCCGCACTTAACCCGCATGCTGTTTGATGACATCCCGTATCTCAAAGGCGCGCAGGAAGAGCATGACTTGTTTGCGAAAGCCCTTTTGGACGAAGGGGTGGAGGTGTGCTACCTCAAGGACATGGTCGCGCAAAGCCTGCATGAGGCCGCGGTCAAGGAATCTTTTGTGCACGAGTTTATCAAGACAAGCGGCCCGGTGGCGGTGCATGAGCGCGAGACATTGGAAAGGCTGCTGTTGGGGATGGAAACCAGCGAGATGGTGGAAAAAACCATGGCCGGCGTGACCTATGAGGACGCGGGGCTGTACGCGCGCTATCCGCTCACGCGCATGGTGCGGCGGGATATGAGCTATCTGCTCGATCCCATCCCCAACCTCTATTTCACCCGCGATCCCTTCTCCACCATTGGCCACGGTGTCGCCTATTCCAGCATGTTCGCGCAAACCCGCCAGCGCGAGACCATCTATGGCCGCTACATCATGGAACACCACCCGGATTACGAGGGCAACATCAAATCCTGGTACCAATCCAGCCTGCCGTTTAGCATTGAGGGCGGGGATATTCTAAACCTTGGCAACGGTGTTTTGGGCGTGGGACTGTCCCAGCGTACCAAGCCTGAGGCGATTGAGCAATTGTGCCGCAACCTGGCGCGGGACCCTGACAGCGGCATCACCAGCATCCTGGTTTTCTACATCCCCAACGTGCGCGCCTTTATGCACCTGGACACCGTGTTCACCCAGGTGGACAAGGGTGTATACACCATCCACCCGGGCATCCTGCCCACTCTTCGGAGGTTTAAGGTCTGGATGGGCGGCGAGCAGCTGTTTGCCCGTGAGTTGCAAGGGCAGCTGGAGGACATTCTAAAAGACGCGCTGCACCTGGATGCTGTGACGCTGATTAAGTGCGGCGGCTCGGACATGATTGCCTCTGAGCGCGAGCAGTGGAACGACGGCAGCAACACCCTGTGCGTCCGCCCCGGCGCTGTCATCGTGTATGACCGCAACACCATCACCAACCGCATCCTGCAGGATCACGGCATCCGCACCATTGAGATTCCGGGCTCTGAATTGGGCCGCGGACGCGGCGGCCCCCGCTGCATGTCCATGCCGCTGCAACGAGATACTTAACGCACTCACTAAGGCTTCCATGAGCCGGTTCTTTTTCGCCTCCGCCTTATCTCGTTCAGTCAACGGCGTCACCATACCCTACACCTTGTTTTCGCCTTGTAAACAAGGCGAGGCACTAAGTGCCGGGCCGGTTCCTGTTCGCGTTGCCACGCGTGTTGCGTATCATAAAAAACGAAAAATATAAGTAATAGTTTAAAGGAGGACCCAACCCATGCCCGTCAACCTGAAAGGCCGCAGCTTCCTCACCCTGCTTGATTTCACCCCGCAGGAGATCCACTACATGCTGGATCTCGCCATGGACCTCAAACGCAAAAAGCGCGCCGGGGTCAGGGGCGATCTGCTGGCTGGCCGCAACATCGTGCTGCTGTTTGAAAAAACGTCCACCCGCACGCGCTGCGCCTTTGAGACCGCCTGCTGGGACGAGGGCGGCAACGCCACCTTCCTCTCCAACTCCCAGATGGGCAAGAAAGAGTCCCTGGAGGACACCGCCAAGGTGCTGGGCCGCTTTTATGACGGCATCGAGTTCCGCGGCTTTGCCCAGCAAACGGTGGTGGACTTGGCCCGCTTCTCCGGTGTGCCGGTCTGGAATGGCTTGACCGACCTGTACCATCCCACCCAGGCGCTGGCGGACGTGATGACCCTGATGGAGAACACCACCAAGCCGCTGAACAAGTGCAAGCTGGTCTATATGGGCGACGCCCGCAACAACGTGGCCAATTCCCTGATGATTATCTGCGCCAAACTTGGCATGACCTACGGTGCCATCTCCCCCAAGGAGCTAGAGCCCGATCCCCAGCTGGTTTCGCAGATGCGCGAATTGGCCAAGGAAACCGGCGCAGAGATTCAGCTGGGTGGCGACCTGGACATTTTAGAGGGCGCGGACGCCGTGTACACCGATGTCTGGGTGTCCATGGGCGAGGAAGCCATGTTTGAGGAGCGCATCCGCCTGCTGAAGGGCTACCGCGTGGACAGCGCTGCCATGAAGCGCACTAACAACGAGCACTGCATCTTCCTGCACTGCCTGCCCGCCTTCCATGACCTGAACACCACCATCGGTGTTGAGGTCAAGGAGAAATATGGCCTGGATGAGATGGAAGTATCCGATGAGGTCTTCCGTTCCCCGGCGTCCAAGGTATTTGACCAGGCGGAGAACCGCCTGCACACCATCAAAGCGGTCATGGTTGCGACCATCGGCCGCCAGTAAGGAGGATTTACATGAGAAACGTACGTGTTGCCCTTTGGGGCTTTGGCGCGATGGGCAAGGGGATGGCCAAGCTCCTGCTTTCCCGTATCGGTGTTGAAATCGTCGGCGTCTGTGACCGCTACCCCACCATTGTCGGTAAAAGCATCTATGAGCTGCTGGAAGTGGACCGGGCTGGCCGCCCGGACCTTCTGATTGTGGATGATATCGACAAGGCACTTCAGAATACGCCTGTTGACTGCTGCATCGTGGCCACAGACTCCTTTGTGAAGGATGTCTTCCCCAAGATCAAGCAGGTGGTAAAGCAGGGTGTCAACGTGCTGACCATCGCCGAGGAGATGAGCTACCCCGCCGCGCAGGAGCCTGAGCTGGCCGCGGAGATGGACCGCCTGGCCAAAGCGCACAAGGTGTCCATCCTGGGCACAGGCATCAACCCGGGGCTGATGATGGATCTGCTGGCCGTTTGCCTCTCTGGCGCCATGACCCAGGTGTCCCACGTGCGCTGCGAGCGCGTCAACAGCCTCAGCCCCTTTGGGGAGACCGTCATGCATGAGCAGGGCATCGGCATCTCTGTTGAGCAGTTTGACCAGGGCGTGAAGGACGGCAGCCTGGCTGGCCACGTGGGCTTCCACGAGTCCGCCGCCATGATTGCGGGAGCCCTGGGGATGAGCTATGACAGCCTCAAGCAGCAGATGCTGCCCATCATCACCGATGTGGACCGCAAAAGCCCGCACGGCTTTGCCGCTAAGGGTCACATCGCCGGCGTCAACATGACCGCCCAGGCCATGGATGGCGACAGGGAAATCATCAGCCTCATCCATCCCCAGCAGATTGAGCCTGAGCAGGTGGGCGTGGACACAGGGGACTACATCACCCTCACTGGCACCCCGCCCATCCACATGGCTGTGAAGCCCGAGGTCAACGGCGGCCTGGGCACCATCGCCATGGCCTGCAACTGCCTGCCCTTTGTGGTGGCGGCCCGCCCCGGCCTGCTCACCATGCTGGACCTGCCCGTGCCACGCTGCGTGATGGGCGACTACCGCGAGATTGCCTTCCCGGAGGGACGAAATGAGTAAAAAGGGAGACTGGGTTTTACTGCAAAACATCATCCTCAAGCCCGACCAGCGCGCCCCCCAGGTGCCCGAGGACACCAAACAGGTGCCGCTGATACAATGGGTCAAGGGCTGGTTGACACAGGACGCGCAGATGGGGCAGGAGGCCAGCGCAACAACCCGCACCGGTCGCGTCATCAAGGGCACCCTGGTCGAGGAAGCCCCCGCCTACCACCACAGCTTTGGGCAGTTCATCCCCGAACTGCTGCAGGTGCAGGAGAGCATCAAGGCTGCCATGTGGGGAGAGGAGGAGCAGGCATGAGCGATGTATCCTATCAGGCCGTCATGGGCCGCAAAAACCAGATCATGAAGGCCGCTGTCGGCCTGGACTACGCCCAGTTTGAGCGGGAGGGCATCGCGTTTGATTACGAAAGCATGATGGCTTCCTCAAACCTGAACATTGGGGACGTCATGGACGTCATGGCTTCCTTCAACGTGGGCAACACCCCCCTGGCGGAGCTGAAAAACATCACCGCCCTGGCAAGACGCTATGCCAAGTCGGGCTTTGGCGCGCGCATCATGGTGAAGGACGAGGCCTGCAACCCCTCCGGCTCCTTCAAGGCACGCCGCGCGGCGCTGTCCGTTCATATCGCAAAGAAGCTGGGCTACAAAGGCGTCATCACCGCAACCAGCGGCAACTACGGCGCTGCCGTCGCCTCCTGCTGCGCCAAGGCGGGCTTAAAGTGCATTGTTGTGCAGGAGTGCTTTGACTCAGGAGGCAAAGGCCAGCCCGAAATCATCGAAAAGGCCCGCAAGTGCGAGGCGCTGGGGGCGGAGGTCATCCAGCTGTCCGTAGGCCCTGAGCTGTTCTACGTCTTCCTGCGGCTGCTTGAGCAAACCGGCTACTTCAACGCGTCCCTGTACACCCCCTTTGCCATCCAGGGCGTGGAATCCCTGGGCTATGAGATTGCCCTGCAGTGCCGCGCACAGTTTGGCAAGGACCCGGACATGGTGGTCGCCACCAACGCGGGCGGCGGCAACCTCACCGGCACCGCGCGCGGCCTGCTCCAGGCGGGCTGCAAGGCCCCGGTTGTTGCAGCCAGTGTGGATTTAAAAGGCCTGCACATGGCCAGTGACACCCAGTTCAACCGCAAATCCTTTACCACCGGGCACACCGGTTTTGGCATGCCCTTCACCACCTGGCCCGACCGTTCCGACGTGCCGCGCAGCGCGGCGCGCCCCCTGCGCTACATGCAGCGCTATGTGACCGTCACCCAGGGCGAGGTCTTCTACACCACCGAGATGCTGGCGGTGCTGGAAGGCATGGAGCGTGGCCCGGCCGGCAACACCAGCCTAACCGCCGCCTTCTCGCTTGCCCAGGAGTTGCCCGAGGACGCCATCCTGGTCGTCCAGGAGACCGAGTACACCGGCGCTGGCAAGCACCAAAACGCGCAGCTGGCCTTCGCGCGTGAGAACGGCATTGAGATTAAAATCGGTGACCCGCGCGTGCAAACCCCGGGGCAAACCATCGTGCTGCCCAAGGACCCCAAGCAGATCAAGGCCGTGGAGGTGGATATCAACCGCCTGCGCCGCTCCTTCATCAACAACGCCTTTGTAAAGGACGTCCGCCTGCCGGATGAGGCGACGCTTGCCTACCTGGCGGCGGAAATCAACCTGCCTGTGGAGGGGACCCGGGCCCTCATTGAAAACATGCTGGAGGAATCCAAATGAAACGACCTGATGATTATAAGGCGCGCGCCGCGCACCTCAACGCACTCAGCGATAAGCAGCTGCACGAGCGCTTCTGGCAGCTGGCAAAACAGCTGACCGATCCCCTGCTGCACATGGGCTGGGAGTATACTTCGCCCTCCATCGAGCGCAGCGTCCTGTTGCGCATGGGCTTCTCCTCCCTGGAGGCCAAGGCCCTGGTGGACGCCTGCCTGGAGCATGGGCTGCTGGGCCACGGTGCTGGGCACGTTGTCTTCAAGGCATCCAAAGCCTGGAAGGCAGATATCCGCGAGGCGGGGCTGAAACTGATCGCCCTTGAGAATTGGGACGAGGTCAAAACCTGGTTCAAAGGAGGGCAGCAGCATGTCTGATTACAAATTGAAGCCCGATGCCGCCCTGGACGTCCGCGAGATCCTAAAGGATCTTCAGCACTACCGTCCGCGCCGCCGCGGCTGGACCTGGCGCAAGCCTGTCTTAAACCAGAAGCTGGGCAGCTTCACCTACCGTGACAGCACCGAGCCCTTAAAGCGCTCTGTGCCCCTGCCGCCCGCGCACCACTTCGGCAACATCGACCCGCAGCCGCAGCCCGTCATCACCACGGAGATTGCCTCCGGGCGCTTTGAGGATGACATCCGCCGCATGCGCATGGCTGCCCACCACGGCGCCGACCACATCATGGTCATCCGCACCGCCGGGCAGAGCCATTTTGACAGCCTCATTGAGGGCACACCCCAGGGCGTAGGCGGGGTGCCCATCACCCGCAAGCAGGTGCGCGCCCAGCGCAAAGCTCTGGATTATATCGAGGACGAGGTGGGCCGCCCCATCAACTACCACTCCTATGTCTCCGGCGTGGCCGGGCCCGAGATCGCTGTCATGTTCGCCGAGGAAGGCGTCAACGGCGCGCACCAGGACCCGCAGTACAATGTGATCTACCGCAACATCAACATGCTGCGCTCCTTTGTGGACGCGTGCGAGTCCAAGCATGTCATGGCCTGGGCCGGCATCGCGCAGATTGACGGCGCGCACAACGCCAACGCCACCGCGCGGGATGCCTGGAAGGTCATGCCCGAGCTCATGGTGCAGCACGCCATCAACTCCCAGTTCTCCTTGGGCTGCGGCATGCGGCGGGATCTCATCTGCCTGTCCACCGTGCCGCCCACGGCCACGCCCGCGCCCTGCATGTACTACGACCTGCCCTACGCCGTCGCCCTGCGCGACCTGTTTGATGGCTTCCGCATGCGCGCGCAGATGAACACCAAGTACATCCAGTCCTCCGTGCGCGAAGCCACGGTGACGCATGTCCTCAACATGTTCATCTCCAAACTCACCTCCGCGGACATCCAGTCCACCATCACCCCGGACGAGGGCCGCAACGTGCCCTGGCACATCTACAACATCGAAGCCTGCGACACCGCCAAGCAAACCCTGGTTGGGCTGGACGGCCTGATGGACATGGTGGAATTGAAGGACACCGGCTACCTGCGCGAGAAGGCGCGGGAGCTCAAGGAGCGCGCCATTCTCTTCATGGAGGAGATGATCGAAAACGGTGGCTACTTCAAGGCCGTTGCCGAAGGCCAGTTTGTGGACTCCGGCCTCTTCCCCGAGCGCAATGGCGACGGCATCGTCCGCGCCATTGACGGCGGCGTCGGCGCCGGCACCCTCATCCAGCGGGCGGAGGATTACTTAGCCCCCGTCACCGCGCACTTTGGCTACAAC
>JAAYFC010000089.1 GCA_012728435.1 Clostridiales bacterium
GAGCAGCGCGATGGCTAAGAAACCGACTGCTAAGGCGTGTGCGGACCTGGCGATGGCTGAGCTGGAAGGCGATCTGATTCCCTACATGCTCGGAAAAGAGTCGCTGGATGGACAAGGCGCAGACTGCCAGGGGCTTGTGGAAGCCGTTGTCCGTGCCCTGGGTGGAACAATCAGCTACAGGGGCAGCAATGACATGTTTCGGAATGCCTGCACCTATGTCGCGACGCTGGACGAGGCGAGAAAGGAAGGACGCCTGGTTCCTGGCGCGGTCCTGTTTATCGTCCGCCTGGATGGCGGGGAACCGCCCCAGTACAAGGATGGCAAGGGCAATGCCAGCCATGTGGGCTGGTATACCGGCGGACGCTATGAGGTGGTCCATGCCAGCAGTTCCAGAGGAAAGGTAGCCGCATCCACCTTGAAGAACGCCTGGACCCATGTTGGCTGGCTGAAGTCTGTGGACTATGGATATAAACCGGTGGAAGGAGCACAAGACATGGAAATCATTGCACTCGGCTCACGGGGAGAGCACGTCAAAGAAGTCCAACTACTGCTTCAGGGACTGGGCTATGACATTGGCAGCCGAACCGGTGCGGACGGGATCTTTGGCAAAGCCACCCAGGCCGCTGTGGAGCAGTACCAGCGTGACCGGGGCCTCCCGGTTACCGGTGTCTGGGACGAGAAAGCTCAGGCGGCTGTAACAGATGCTACAGGAGAGCAAGCAGAAGAGCTCACGGAATCTTCTGTCGCTCAGCGTCTGGGAGAGATTGCCCTGGAGCTTGCGCAGATCGCATCCCAGCTAAGCTGACGCAGTACCGGATCACGAAACCACAACCGCGGAGGCGGTATTTTTTATGGAGGAATGGAACATGAAAGTCATTGAATCGATCTGGGCGAAGATCCAGTTTGCCATTACGGTGCTGGGCGGAGCCCTTGGATACTTCCTGGGGGGACTGGATGGATTGCTGATTGCCCTCATTGTCTTTGTCGTGCTGGACTATATCACTGGGGTGATGGTAGCCATCATCGACAAGACGCTGTCCAGCGAAGTCGGCTTTAGGGGCATCTTTCGAAAGATCCTCATCTTTAGTTTGGTCGGTGTGGCCCATATTGTGGACACTAACATCATTGGTACGGGTGCTGGCCTGAGGACGGCGGTGATCTTCTTCTACCTAAGCAACGAAGGGCTGTCCATCCTGGAGAACACAGTGTACCTGGGATTGCCTGTGCCGGAGAAGCTCAAGACAATCCTGGCTCAGTTGCAGGATAGTGAAGAGAAATACTGACCTCAGATCAAAAGACCTCCAATCGGATGCTTGTCCAGCTGGAGGTCTTTTTTTGGCAGTTTTTCGTTCAAACGGTTTGTTCACCTTCATTGAGTAGTGAGGATAAGTTTTTTCAGACTGGAGAACAAGGCATGACAAACGAACAAAAAGAGAATGTGCGGAAAATGCGCGGAGCCGGCGCAAGCTACGCAAAGATAGCAGACGCGCTTGGATTGTCCGAAAACACAGTCCAGTCTTTCTGCAGAAGAAACAACCTGACTGGTGGGTTGCTGAAGGCTGTCGAACCAAATAGCAAGGCAGAACCGGTCTGCCTTAACTGCGGCGCACCCATCAAACAGACCCCAGGCTATCGGGGTAGGAAGTATTGCTCAGACAGATGCAGGATCGCCTGGTGGAACAAACATCCAACTGAGCCTGGCAGAACGAATATACGCATGTTCACTTGCCTTACCTGCAAAAAGCAGGCCGCAGCTTATGGAAAACGTGAGCGAAAGTACTGTTCACGCTCCTGCAGCGGCAGATCGAAGGCAGGCAGCCGATGAGCAGGGAGCAGGCGATTATTCATTACCTTACCGGGGGCCTTTTTCATTTCCCTTCAAGTGAATCAACTGCGCCCCTTCCCTATGCAGCCAATCTATCTTCGCAGTAAAAAGATAGGATTGGCCGCTTCTCATCACCTCCCGATCCCAGGCTGAACCGGATCAGGTTGAGGGTCGCCAGGGCATAGCACAAGCGTCTTGTCGTACAATTGGCAATCTTCAGGGCATTTGACAATTCTGTGCAGGAGAAGGTCCTTGAGGGATTATTCTGGAGATAATGCCAGACAATGACCGCCGCCCGGGCATTCTCGGAGTCCTTGCGCCGCAGTGCCTCGAGCACCTCAGGTGACTTGAGGCCCAGTTTTGATAGATATGGGCGGGCATCAAAGATTTTGAGCTGTGAAGATTGCCATCGGATGACAAACGAGACAAGCGCTTCAGGCGTGTCACAGGCATTCAGCCGCCTCTCTCTCTCCTTGTTCATTTTCTCAGCCCCCGCATCTGCAGGGTTTAGCTGAGGGATGATTGGTTGAGTTTCTTTACCGTGTGATTCATCCGGAGGCCCCGGCGCACCGGCGGCTTGATCAGCAGCCCCCTGCACCTTGTCCTGCTTGTGCCGCTGGGCCAGGTAGGCCTCAAAGCCACTGACACTCCGCGACAGCATGCCCAGGTAATACTCCAGGAAACAGGTGAGGTCAGAACCCCCGCGGCTGTCCTGGATGCCTTTCATCGCCTGGTAATACAGCATGCCGTCCTGGGCAATCATCCCGGAGAGCGCAAACTGCCGGAAGAACGAATAGCCATTTCTCAGCAGGATGCTGTAGGAAAGCAAGCGGGCCAAGCGCTCGTTTCCCTCGTCATAGGGGCGCGCCAGGAGGATGCAGGCCTGCGCAATGGCCGCCTTCAGGAGCGGGTGCATTTCATACTCGTTCAGGAAGAGGCAGAGGTCGTCCATCATCCCGGGGATATCCTCCGCCAGGGGCACAGCCTGGTGGGCCAGGGCCCTGCCGGGGATGGTGTGCGTGTTGGAGACGCGGTAGTCCTCCACCTCCCCGTCCATGGCGTTGGTCAGCAGCCGCGCCCAGGTGAGCAGCATCCGGCTGGAGTGCGGCTCATACCGCTGTTCAGCCATGTGCCGGATCGCGCTGAGATTGTTCTGTGCCAGCAACTCGCGCACATTGGATGGATCCTCACCGCTTTTGAGGAAACGCCGGCATTCCAGCCTGGAGATGGGTGCCCCCTCCACAAAGCTGGTGAAGAAGGCCTCGTCCATCAAGCCGTCGGTCATCAGGTCCTCGCAGGGGTCAATCCGGTCAAGGTCACGCCGGGACATGCTCGCAATGCGGTCCCCTGAAGCGATGATGCTGTCGGTCATCACAAACCATAGCGGCTCCTTGCCCTGACCCGTCAGGGGGAGGGTCACCGCGCGCGCCTTGCGCAGCTGCAGCAGTCTTGGCCAGAATTCGTCCATGGACACTGAGAAGGGGAGCCGGTTGAGCACCTCTTCCCGCGGATAGTGGTGTGTGGTAAAATAATCGTACAGGCTTTGCTCAATCATGGCTGTCCTCCTTGGGGCGCGGCAGCCTGACGCTGTCAAATAAACTGCCCATGAACCTTGTCTTGGGCGGCGGAGGCGTCAACGCCGGCATGACGGTCTCCGGCCCCTCCTCCGGCTCAGGCAGTATTACTTGACCTGTCAGCGCTTGGGTATCGCGTGATGCCAGGGGCGCCGGGGCTTCCGCCTGGTCGAATTCATCGGGCAGGTCGTCGTTCTCCAGGCGCTCGTCCCCATGTACCCGCACAAAGCGGTTCAGGTCAAAGTCCATGACCTGGGTGCCGGCGTCGTACTTGCCGAAGACCCGGTAGGAATGGCCCGGATCCCAATCCATCATGGCATAAATCCTGCCCAA
>JAAYFC010000090.1 GCA_012728435.1 Clostridiales bacterium
AAATTCGTGGTATTCTTGCTTTGAGCCATTGGGGTTCTCCTCCTTGTGAATGTCTATGCAACATCCATTGTAGCGGAGTCCCGGTGGCTTGCCCATTCCTCCTCACCCTGGGCAAAGTTGCGAACTTCAGTGTACTCTATCACAGAAACCTACAGCAAAAAGTTAAGCTTTTACAATTTCTTACATGAAACAACCTTCTGTTTGACGGAGTTTATTATCATCATCTACCTTATTCATGCCATCTCCACCGGCAGAATCGCAGAGGTTGGGCTTTACATCACGATGATTCTGGCCTTTTACAGAATTGATGAGAAGCTGGTCTTTATGCTGCAGACTTTTTCAAGCGCGCATGAACTGTCCCTGAATTCGGAGAAAATACAAGCGTTCTTTGCAATTGAGCCAAAGATTGAGGTGGAGGCAAACGAGGGTTCACTGACCCCACCAAATGGGCCCTTCACCGTTGAATTCAAGGACGCTGCCTTCTCCTACGAGAATTCGGACTTTTCTATTTCCGGATTCAACCTTTCCATCAAACCAGGGGAGAAAATCGCCATTGTCGGGGAAAACGGAGCCGGAAAATCCACCCTCGTCAAATTGCTGCTCCGCCTTTATGATGTGTCAGGCGGCGCGGTTTTAATCAATGGCCAGCCGCTGCCAGACTATGATATCTATGCCCTGCGCAAAAGAATTGGTGTCGCGTTCCAAACGCCGAATGTCTATGCCATGAGCTATGCGGAAAACATCGCGCTGTATGGCGACCTGAGCCGGGAGGACTTGGCGTCCATCACAGCCCGTCTGGGACTGGCATCCATTCCTCAGAAGAATCAGGCTGATTTTGATTCAGAGCTGACCCGGGAGTTTTCAGAGGACGGCATCATGCTCTCGGGCGGGGAAACCCAGAAAATTGCGATTGCCCGCATCATGAAGGGTGATTTCGGGCTGCTCCTGCTGGATGAGCCTTCCTCCGCCCTGGATCCCCTGAGCGAGTACCAGATGACGGAGCTTCTCCTGGGCGAAGCCAACAAGACCACGACCATCATGGTTTCCCATCGCTTGTCCACCGTGCGGGGTGCCGACAAAATCGTTCTGGTCAAAAACGGGAAAATAGCGGAATGCGGTACGCATGCCCAGCTGATGGCGCTGGAAGGCAGCTATTGTGAGATGTTTACCAAGCAGGCTGAACACTATCTGGCTTAACCAGTTTGCCCCAAAACGCAAGATTCCAAAAAATAAGGCTTGCGCTTATCCTTTCATTGTGATATGGTGTTTGGGCTGTCCCCGCGCGTGAGCAGTGAGCGCGCCAGGAGGACCCAAACGGAGGGAAGTCAAATGGGTAAGTTTTGTGAAGTTTGCGAAAAAGGGGCTATGAGCGGCCATAAGATCAGCCACTCCGACCGCAAGAGCAACCGTGTCTGGGCGCCCAATGTCCAGCGTGTTCGCGTGCTGTTGAATGGCTCTCCCCGCCGGCTGTATGTTTGCACCCGTTGCCTGCGCAGCGGCAACGTCCAACGCGCGCTGCCGAGGATGTCCAGCAACACAGTAGCCTGAGCAGTTTTTCGCATAGAGCCGTCCCACTGGGGCGGCTTTTCTCTTTTGCCCAGCGCGGTTTTGATTGAATAAAACACGAAAAAACCGTATACTGATGACTGAATCGAAGAAGGAGTTCCTGTTGTATGAAGTTAGGCATCGTCGGCCTGCCCAATGTCGGTAAAAGCACCCTGTTCAACGCCATCACCAACGCTGGCGCGCAAGCGGCCAACTATCCTTTTTGCACCATTGAGCCCAACACCGGCGTGGTCACCGTGCCGGATGAGCGGGTCGTATGGCTGGCAGACCTGTATCACCCCCGCAAGACCACCTTTGCCACGGTGGAGTTTGTGGACATCGCGGGCCTGGTGCGCGGCGCCAGCCGGGGCGAGGGCCTGGGCAACCGCTTCCTCTCCCACATCCGGGAAGTGGACGCCATTGTGCATGTGGTGCGCTGCTTTGATGACAGCAACATCGTCCACGTGGACGGCGAGGTGGACCCGGTGCGGGATATGGAGACCATCACGCTGGAATTGATTTTGGCGGACATGGAAACCGTGCAAAAGCGCGGCGAAAAGGCGCGCAAGATGTTCAAAACCGGCGACAAGAAGTTTGAAGAAGAAGCGGAGCTGGCGGACAAGCTGCTGGCCACGCTGGAAAAAGAACTGCCGGCCAGGCTTTGCCCCTTGACACCGCAGGAGCGGGAAGTGGCCAACCACTGGTTTTTGCTGACGGACAAGCCGGTCATCTACGCTGCCAACATCGCGGAGGATGACATCACAAACAACCCCGAAACCCTGCCCATGGTGCAGGCCGTGCTCAAAAAAGCCAAGGAGGAGCAGGCGGAAACCGTCGTCGTTTCCGCCCAGATTGAGGAGGAGATCGCCAGCCTCCCGGAGGACGAAAAACAGGCCTTTTTGGACGAGCTGGGCATCCGCCACAGCGGGCTTGACCGCTTGATTCACGCCAGTTACCGCCTGCTGGGCCTGATCTCCTTTTTAACGGTAGGCGAGGACGAGTGCCGCGCCTGGACCATCAAATCCGGCTTCAAGGCCCCGCAGGCCGCGGGCAAGATCCATACCGATTTTGAGCGCGGGTTTATCCGGGCCGAAATCGTCCCCTTTGACACCTTGCGCCAATACGGCACCATGGCTGCCTGCCGTGAAAAAGGCCTGGTGCGCAGCGAAGGAAAGGAGTATGTGATGCAGGACGGCGATGTGACGCTGTTCCGCTTCAATGTGTAAGCGATGAGCAAACTGAGCTATTTTTTCAAGCGCCTGGTGCGCATTGACACCCAGCGCTTCCGCGAAACCTTCCGTGAGCTTCGCAGGATCACCGGCAAAAACCCCATGTCCCTGGCGCTTGACCTGCTCATCTGCGGCGTGCGCTACAACGCGGGCTATATGGATTATAAGATCGCGCGGATGGACAGGCTGAACCACGCCCAGCGGCAGACCGTCATCACCCGCGGCATCAGCAACGGCATCGTCGCGCGCATGAACGACAAGGCCTACTGGCACACCTTTGATGACAAGTGCGAGTTTAATGAGGTCTTCGCCAAATGGGTACAAAGACAGTGGCTGCGCTTTGACAGCGCCGCCACCAAGGAGCAGCTGGCCGCGTTTTGTGAGGGCAAAGGCCCCCTGTTTATCAAGCCGCTGCAAGGCTCAAGCGGCGTGGGCGTTGAGCGGGTGGAGCCGGCGGATTTCGCGGACATGGACGCCTTTTACAAGCGCCTGCGTGACAAAGGCGACTGCATTGTGGAGGAAACCGTCATCCAGCACGAGGAGATGGCCAAGCTCTACCCCGGCAGCGTCAACACCGTGCGCATCGCCACCCTGCTGGGGGATTTGGACGAAGGCCTGGTCTACGCCTTTGTGCGCATCGGCAACGGCCGGGTGATGGACAACGTGGACGCCGGCGGCATGGCCGCGCGGGTAGACATGGAAACCGGCGTTATCAACACCGTGGCTGCCGACAAACAGGGACACGAGTACAACCGCCATCCGCTCACGGATGCCGTCATCACCGGCTTTCAGCTGCCCTATTTTGAGGAAGCCAAGCAGATGTGCCTGGAGGCGATGCGCGTAATCCCCCAGGTGCGCTTTGTGGCCTGGGATGTGGCGCTCACGCCCGATGGACCGCGGCTGATTGAGGGCAATTCCTTCCCCAGCCACGCGGTGCCGCAGTTTGCCGCGCACTACCCGGACGGCATTGGCATCCTGACGGAATTTAAGCGCTTTATAACAATTTAAGGTTCATGCATGAAAGCGCCCTTCCCGCGCGTTTGATGGTTGAACCAAACTGACACCAAAGGAGTGAAACAAGATGGATTTGGTCAAAACCTTATTGGTATATATGACCGTATTGGTCACTTCCTCTACCATGTTCAGCCCGGCACTTACCCCCATGCCGGCGGATTACGCGACGGCCACACCGCCCGTTGTGACGGCAACGCCCTATATCCCGCCGGCGACGCTGTCCCCCACGGTGACAGCCGCGGTGACGGCCACCCCGGCCATGACCACCCTGTATGTGGGTGACCGGGGCGACAATGTGCGCAAGATGCAGACCCGGCTGAAGGAGCTGGGCTACCTGACGGACAAGGTGGACGGCGTCTTCGGCAAGAATACCCTGCGCGCGGTGGAGCGCTTCCAGAAGTACAACAACCTGACAGTGGACGGCATCGCGGGCGCCAAGACGCTCAACAAGCTGTACAACGACCGCAATGTGGTGTTTGCCCCGGTGGACGTCACCCCTTCGCCCACGCCCACCCAGCGGCCGCCGGCCACCGCCAATGTGCCCATTTACTATATGTCCACCACCGGTGAGCGCATCTATACCGATGTGGTTACCCTGTCTGAGGGCAGGACCACCCTGCGCGCCAACCCCGCCCGGGTGCCCGCGGGCTATGTGCTGACCAGCCCCGAGCAGGTCACCGTGACGGTCTCCGCCAAGGGGGTTCCAAGCCCGGCTTCTGTCACCTTCACCTACACCCCCGCAAGCCCAGTCACAGCGAAGGTGACCGTCAACTACCTGGATGACAAAAACGCGTCCTTAAACACGGACAGCGTGACCTTATCCCAGGGGACCACAACCATCCACGCCAATGACACGATGGTGCCCGCGGGCTATACCATCAAAAGCGTGCGCTCTGTTCAGGTGACGGTTGGCTCAAACGGCGTCGCGAACCCGGCGGTAGTCAGCTTTATTTACCAGAAAGCCGCTGTATCTGTCATGGTGCCCGTGAACTACGAGACCACCACCGGGGTGGTGCTGCACAGCGACCAGATGAATTTCTCAACCGGCACCCACACGGTGATTGCCAATGATGGCTTTGTGGGCAATGGCTACATCCTGCAAGGCGAACCCAAGCAGTCAGTGGTTGTGGATGACAAGGGCAACGCGACACCACCCGCCATCACCTTCGTCTACAAGGAGGTTGAGGCTGTGGATGTGCCCGTCTACTACAAGGATGTAGACGGCAAGGTCCTGCACGAAGAGGTGCAGCGCTTCAAACCCGGCACCCATCAAATCACCGCCAACCAGGCGCTGGTGCCCAAGGGCTATGAGCTAAGCGGCCTGGCCATCTACACCGTGCTGGTGAACAACGATGGCACCGCCAGCCCGGCCACGGTGACCTTCACCTACAAGGCACCGGCAGAACCCACAGCAGAGCCAACGGCCGAGCCAACGGCAGAACCCACAGCCGAGCCCACGGCAGAGCCCACAGCTGAGCCCACAGCTGAGCCCACGGCCGAGCCGACAGCCGAGCCTACAGCCGAGCCGACAGCCGAACCGACAGCCGAGCCCACGGCAGAGC
>JAAYFC010000091.1 GCA_012728435.1 Clostridiales bacterium
CACATCATCCGCCCGCTCAACTCCCCGCCCATCAAAATCAACGTGGACCAGGTCACCTAGCTCCTGCAGTACCAACCCACGGGCGAACTGGGGCCCGCCTGGCGGGCATTCCCTCCAGCGGCGGCGATTTAAGGGCGCTGTACAAAAATAAGCCGAACAAGTTGCTCTCCGCCAACACCTATTTCATCGATATTGATCTAAACGGCAAGATCTACTTAATCAAGCAGGTCTACCCCGCCCATGGGGATTATTTGCCGTAGCCCAAACAATAGCCTATTACATCGAAAAACCCTTGTGAGAACAAGGGTTTTTCGATGGCGCACCCGGCGCGACTCGAACGCGCGACCTCCAGAGTCGGAGTCTGGCACTCTATCCAACTGAGCTACGGGAGCGGACGCTTCAGCAGATTCTTTCCGCCTGAGCGGTCAAAGTCTATCACAAGGGGCAGCCCAGTGTCAATTTAAAAAAGGGGCACCATGGGGCGGATTATAGATTGCAACTTTAATTGCCGCACCCATGTCCGCTCTGTTCACTCAAGCTGCCAGGTAGGCCTGCTTGGCTGTCCTGTAGCCAAGCAGGCGCCGGGGATAGTTGTTCATCCAGTGTTCGATTCTTTTGATCGCTTGGTTGTTCAGCTTTCCAATGTCTATACCTTTGGGGATAAAGCGCCGAATCAGTTTGTTCGCGTTCTCATTACTTCCTCGCTCCCAGGCACTGTAGGGATGCGCGTAGTAACAGGTTGTGCGTCTCATTCCAGGCCACAGACTAGAAGCCTCGATGCCCTCGCTGTCCAGGAACTCACTGCCGTTGTCCATGGTCAGGCTCTTGAAGCGATCCGCAAACTTCTTTCCGTAGCGCTTCTCCAGTCGATCCAATGCCTTAATCACGCTTTCCTGCCGCTTGTTCGGCAGTTTCATCAACATTTCCAAGCGACTCACTCTTTCAGTCAGCACCAGCAGGCAGGAGGTTCCGCTCCCTACCACCAGGTCCATCTCCCAGTGCCCTGATTCCTTCCGTTCGTCCACAGCGGCCGGACGCTCCTCGATACTGCGTCCTTTGAGGTTGTTTAAGGATACCTGGCGTACCTTTCGATGCTTCCGCTTCTTTCGTCGTCGTTTCTCAGGGAGCACGTCATTCGTCAGGTTCAGAAAGTCCCCTCTGGCAATCATGTTGTACACCGTCTTGGTGCAGAGGCTGACCTCAAATGACAGACCCTCCAAACGGATGGACGCCAAGGCAGCATCCGGTGAATATCTCTCCTTGCCTATCTTTCTCTCAAGGTACGCTGCCAGTTTGTGATCGTGCCCGATCTTCAGACAGCGGCCTTTATTGCTTGCCCGCTCTTTCGCAACGCGCTGCCCTGCATCGGCGGCGTATACCGGCGTATCCAGGTAATCCGGCACGGCGGGATTCCGACTTACATAGGGATTCAACCGACGTTGAACCACGCTGCCGCGCTGAATCTCCCGCTGGATCGTTCGTCTGTCACGACAAAGTATTCTGGCGATTTCCCCTGCACCATGGCCGGCTTTCAACAGCCCCTCAATTTTGTAGCGCTCGCCCTCGCTTAACTGCTTCCATGGCCTTCTGATTGTGGTATCATGAGTTGGGTTCATCCTTTGCCACCTCCGTTGCTTTGGTTTCAGCAACTTCAGTGTAACCGAGTGTAGTTAAGGATGAACCTTTTTCATTTCAAGGGGCAATTCATTTTACAATCCACCATAAAGGGCCAATGAACATCAATTTCGGATTATGCAAGAAAATGGCAAGAAAGCGCATCAATCAGCAAGATATTCATTGTTTGTTCAAGAAAAACTGCTTGAAAAACCAGTTTCGTTGTGATACTCTCTCCCTGTCAAGTAAGTAAGTGAGGTAATGTATACCAACCATTCAACCGCGATTCCGCGAAATACTCGTATTGATGAATTTTAACAATCTAACCTGATAAGCCCAAGGGAACGGAACTGATTGCTGATGGCACAATTTGCTGGAACAATCAAGGGGCGGTGTATGGCAGAAGAAAAACAGCTTGACAGATTCATTGCACCTGTGGTGTATACCAGGATACGTCCTGAGAAATTTAATTAAAAATCAAAGGATTCCACATCGCGTAAAACGTGAAACCAATCTCTCAACAATTCACTCACAAAAAGTATGTTCATTTACGAACTCAATCCCCTAAAGGAGGAAAACGTGTCTGATTCACTGACGCTTTCTGCCATGACTGTTTTGGAGTTGCGCAAATACGCCAGGGAACAGGGCATCACCC
>JAAYFC010000092.1 GCA_012728435.1 Clostridiales bacterium
CATCATAAGGAACAACACCCCTTTGTTTCATGCCTTATTATACCATATAACCCCCAAATTCCCTTGAATTTACTCACTATTCACCAAATAAAAGTCAAAATCCCAGCCGCTCGGAGCCGGGACTTTGTCTTCAGTCTGAGCCGCTAGTCATCGACAGCGGCTTTAATCTTGCTTGCAAAGAATGGTATTAAAGTCTTTTTCCTTCTTTTCTTCAGAAAAGGAAGGGTCTCCCATCCTTCCCCGCCGGTTCTACACGTGCTCGAAAAACGCGTCCCCGTTTTCCCGCCGCAGGATTCTGGTTTCATCAAATTTCAGCGGGGTGGGCTGGGACTCCATATAGCGCTGGATCTCGTCCATGCGCACGGACTCCTGGAAGGTCATCATGGTGAAGGCGACACCGTGCTTGCGCGCGCGGCCGGTGCGGCCGATGCGGTGCAGATAATACTCGTTTTCATTGGGCAGGTCGTAGTTGATGACAGCCTCCACATCATCCACGTCAATGCCGCGGGCAGCCACGTCGGTGGCCACCAGGATGGGAAAGCGCCCGGATTTGAAGTCATTCATGATGCGGGTGCGCTGGGACTGACGGATGTCGCCATGCAAAGCCTCCGCCTTGTAGCCCTGCTTGCGCAGGCGGTCACAGACGCGCTGGGTCATGAACTTGGTGTTCACAAAGATCATCACGCGGTCATACTCGTCTGAATCCAGCAGGTATTGCAGCGCGCCCATCTTGTTCTCCCGCGGGACAACCATGGTGTACTGCTTAATCTGCGGGCGGTTCTCCGCCGTTGCTTCCACAGTGATTTCAATGGGGGTGTGCTGGAACTTCCAGGAGATGGTCATCACGTCGCGGTTGGTGGTCGCGGAGAACATCACCAGCTGCCTGGCGGGCGGCACAGACTCGATAATCCGGGTGACGTCCTTCACAAAGCCCATCTTGAGCATCTCATCCGCCTCATCAATGACCATGGTGTGCACCTGGTCTAAGCGCACGTGCCCGCGGTTTTGCATGTCCAGCAGGCGGCCGGGCGTTGCCACGATGATTTGCGGCTTGCGCTTTAACTGGGTGATTTGCCGGGACATCGGCTGGCCGCCATAAAGGGCCGCGATACGGATCTGCGGGATGAAGCGGGCCAGCTCCGTTAGCTCTGCCACAATCTGCATGGCCAATTCGCGCGTGGGCGCCAGCACCAGCTCCTGAATGCGGGTTTCACTTAAACTGATGTATTCCAGCATGGGGATGCCAAAGGCGATGGTCTTGCCGGTGCCTGTTGGCGCAATGCCGATGATGTCCCTGCCGGCCATCATGGGCGGGATGGTCTCCTGCTGGATTTGGGTGGGCTCGCTGATGCCCATGCGTTCAAGCGCCTTTAGGACGTCGCGGGAGACGTCCAGCGCGGTAAAACTGTTTTCTTGGGACAATGGTGACTCCTTTTGGCCTTTTGGCCTTCAAACTGATGAACCGTCCCATTATAGAGGGGCTGCGCCGCACCTGTCAAATCTGGTGAACCGAATGTTTAGGACTTTTGTAAACACCCATGCATGAAAACGAGCCCTTGACGTGTTCTATCAGTGAAGGGAGGCGCGTTGCAGTCCGCTTGAATTGCCCTGATTCATCCTGTACAATAAGGGCACAAGGCTATTTACTGGAAACGGGAAAGGGAAAGCACATGAAGGCATTATTAATTGGCGGCACCGGCAATATCAGCCTGCCGATTACATTAAAACTGATTAAACAGGGGTGGGAGGTCACGCTGCTCAACCGCGGCAGCCGCAACGACCTGGTGCCAGGCGCGCGCTATATCACCTGTGACGCACGGGATGAACAAGCTGTCAAAAAGGAAACCGCCGGCTTGACATTTGACGTGGTGGCCCAGTTCATCGCCTTTCATCCTCAGGAGGTTGAGCGGGACATCCGCCTGTTTACCGGGAAGACCCGGCAGTACATCTTCATTTCCACCGCGTCCGCCTATATCAAACCGCCGCGCAACCCAGTCATCACCGATGCCAGCCCGCTGTCCAACCCCTACTGGCAGTATTCCAGGGACAAAATCGCCTGTGAGCAGATGCTGAACGCCGCGCGGGATGAGGCGAACTTCCCGGTGACCATCGTCCGCCCCAGCCATACCTACGGCATGGGTGCTTTGCCCCTGTCCATCCATGGGCACAAGGGCAACTGGCAGGTCATCCAGCGCGTGCTGAACCGCCAGCCGGTCTTAATCCCGGGTGACGGCACCAGTTTGTGGACTGTAACCTGGGCGGATGACTTCGCGGATGCCTTTATCGGCTTGATGGGTAATGACCACGCCATTGGCGAGGCCGTGCATATCACATCGGATGAAGCCCTTACCTGGAACCAGATTCACCGCCTCTTGGCGGAGGCGCTTAACCGCCCCTTCCTCCCCTGCCATGTCCCCTCTGATATCTTGGCGCAGGCGAAGGATTATGACTTCACCGGCCCTCTGCTTGGTGACAAGGCCAACTGCGCGGTGTTTGACAACAGCAAAATCAAGCGCCTGGTGCCGGGCTTCACCGCCAAGACGCGCTTTGACCAGGGGCTCAAGATGTCGCTTGACTATATTATGAACACCCCCGACAAACAGGTTGAGGACCCGGAGTTTGACCGTTTTTGTGACAGGGTGGTTCAGATTATGAGAAAGGCAGAGGAGGAGGTGGCCGCGCTATGAGACATCCAATCAGAAACAAAAGGCCTTCTCTGCGCCTGCTGGCACTGGCCGCGGCGCTTGTTTTGGCAATCCCGTTTGGGACATTGGCTACGACTGCGGACATCCCAGAATATGGTGTGACCGTCGGCTTCCCCGCGTCCCTTGACGTTTTCACCAAAAACATGGCTGATGACAACCCTGTTTTGGCCCTCTATGATACAACAGCCAACCAGGTGCGGGAGGATCTGAGCAGGCAGGGTCTGACCGCCAAGGCGCAGGACATCGCGGGGAAATTCTTCATCACCTTAGCGCTTACATCCCAAAGCGGTGAGGACCTGGGCACCTTGGATGAAGCCAGCCTTAAGGAGTTTGCCAGCCGCTATGGCGGGGAAGTCCAGGAGCTCATCCCGCACAGAAGCGGGAGTTTCCTGCTGATGAAAAACGAAGAAGCCCGGCAGATAACCTGCGTGTTTCTGGGCGGCAACCTGCTGTATGAGCTGCGCCTGTACGCCAACGGGCGGCTTCGCAGCAGCATGAGCTCCATCATGAAGGACATCGCACGGCTTACGGAGTTCAGCTTAGGGCAGTAATTGATTTGCTAATAAAAGGACGGGTGTCCGCGCTTCCCCTCCCATGAGGAAAACGCAGGCACCCGTCCTTTTGGGTGTGCTTTTGTTAAAAGAGATTGCCGGACAGCCGCAGCGCCAGCTCCCCCTTGATGTCACAGCGCAAGCTAAAGTCCAGGTCCTTTGAGACAAAGGCCATGTCCACAGCATCGCCCGCCATCATTTCCTTGTGGTAGGACACGCGGACAGCGCGCACAGGGTGCTGGGCGATGTCTGCGGCCTCATTTAAAAAGCACAGCGCCCGCTCGGCCGCGTGGGTGTTGTTCACATGCCCATTGCGGTCCAGCTCCGTAAACACAGGGTGCCAGACGCCGCTTTGCGAAACGCCCTCCACCAGCTCATCCGCGGTGCCAGGGTTGTGAAAAAATGGCGCGAGGGCTGAGGTGTCCGGGAAATCCTCCATGATGTCCTTGATGTCCGTCATCTGCCGGGTATGTACATCCGCCAGCACCCAGAAGCTGCTGCCACGGATCAGCGCTTGGCCTTGCTCGTCCTCAATGAGGTAATAGCGCGGGTAGATGCCCCTGCGCGCGCGGCCGGGGAAGCTGATGCCCCTGACAGCCTGGCCAATCGTGGGGTAGCGCTCAATCAAAAACTCATTGCGCGTGACCACCCAGACCGCGTTGTGCTTGAGCGTGTTTTCAAAGCTCCACCCCAGTTTGTCCGAGTGCTCCCCGGCCAGTTCCTGCATGATCACCAGCACCCGGTTCATCTTCAAATGGCCATAGCGGTCACAATCCGAGGACATAATCTTAAATTGGTTTTCCAGTACCTTCATGGTTTTCCCTCATAAAACGCGGGCCACCTTGGGTGCGGCCCGCGTTCATCAATCCTTCTGCTCAGCGCGCTCGCTGGATATCCATCATTTCGCGTATTCCACGCTGCGCATCTCGCGGATGACATTCACACGGATTTGGCCGGGGAACTCCATCTCGTTCTCGATGCGCTTGGCAATCTCCTTGGCGATGATGCGCACGCCGTCGTCGTTGACGTCATCAGGTTTTACCATGATGCGCACCTCGCGGCCGGACTGGATGGCGAAGCATTTCTCAACGCCGCTGAAGGAATTGGCAATCTCCTCCAGCTTGGTAAGGCGTTTGATGTAGTTTTCCAGCATCTCGCGCCGCGCACCGGGACGGGCTGCCGAGATGGCGTCCGCCGCCTGCACCAGCACCGCGATGATGGACTGCGGCTCCACGTCGTTGTGATGGGACAAGATGGCGTGGATGACCTCCGGATGCTCCTTGTACTTGCGGGCCAATTCGCCGCCCAGGGCAGTGTGCGTGCCTTCCTGCTCGCGGTCAATCGCCTTGCCCAGGTCATGTAACAGCCCTGCGCGCTTCGCCAGTTGGACGTCCTCGCCCAATTCGGCCGCCATCAGGCCTGCCAGATGGGATACCTCAATGGAGTGCCGCAGCACATTCTGCCCATAGCTGGTGCGGTATTTCATGCGGCCCAGGGTCTTGACGATTTCGGGGTGGATGCCATGCTGGCCGGTCTCAAAAATCGCCTGCTCGCCGGCTTCCTTGATTTGCTCATCCACTTCCTTCTTGGCTTTCTCCACCATCTCCTCAATGCGGGCGGGGTGGATGCGGCCGTCTGCCAGCAGGCGCTCTATCGCGATGCGGGCAGTCTCGCGGCGCACTGGATCAAAGGCAGAGATGATCACGGCCTCAGGCGTGTCGTCGATGATCAGGTCCACACCGGTCGCCTGCTCCAGCGCGCGGATGTTGCGGCCTTCGCGGCCGATGATGCGGCCCTTCATGTCATCATTGGGCAAAGAGATGACGGATACCGTTGTCTCCGCTACGTGGTCAGAGGCGCAGCGCTGGATGGCCATCGCGATAATCTCGCGCGCCTTCTTATTGCCCTCGTCCTTGGCATTTTGCTCAATCTCCTTCACCAGGGCGGCTGCGTCGTGGTAGGCCTCTTTCTCCACGCGGGAGATGATGGCCTGGGTGGCTTCCTCAGCGGTTAAGCCTGCGATACGCTCCAGCTCCCCTGCTTGGCGGTCCCGCAGTTCCTCAGCCTCCTGCAGGCGCTTGGTGATTTCCTCGGATTTCTGGTTCATGCGCTCCTCGCGCTTTTCCAGGTTGTCCAGCTTCTTATCCATGGTTTCCTCACGCTGGGCGACGCGGCGTTCTGCCCGCATCTGCTCGGCGCGGCGGTCGTTAATCTCACGGTCCAGCTCGCCTTTTAAGCGCAGCACCTCTTCCTTGGCTTCCAGGATGGTTTCTTTTTTCTTCTCTTCCGCCTTGCGTGTGGCGTCGTCCAGCAGTTCCTTGGCGTATTTGTCTGCGCGGCCAATCTTCTTTTCAAGCGTGTTTTTGTAATACGTAAACCCTATCAACGCCCCGGCAATGCACGCCGCGATTGCGATCAGGATCCAGACTAATGTCGGCATGGCTCCTCCTTTTTTATCATCTCATACTCTCAATTATACTTAGTCCAGCATGCAAAAAGCCGTGGGAAAAACCCTCGGCTTTGTCGCTGTGTGATGACAAGCAGCAATCAGCAGATGATCTGATCATCTGTATGCTCAAGCGGGCGCAACCCCGCGAAGACAGCCCCTGTGTATCTAAACAGCAATCCCAACTGGCAAGCCAATCGGTAAAGCCGGACAACCACAGTGTAACAAAGTGGGCAGTTTTTTGTCAAGATGAACAAATTTTCCTGCAAGATTTCGGATAAAACGAAGAAAAACCTGGTTTCGCAATCCGTTTACCGAAACCAAGTGCTCATGCTAGCCGCTATTTGCGAGTCCTAGCCCTTCTTCTCCTTGCTGGTTGGGGCTGCTTTTTCTCGATGGGCGCCTGGCCCCTGAGGGTGAAGAGCTGGTCTCTCAGTTTGGCGGCTTGTTCGAAATCCAGGTTCTGGGCAGCCGCCAGCATCTTGTCCTCCAGCGACATGGCAAGGGATGCCCGCTCCTCCTCTGACAGGCCGCGCTCCAGCGCGTCCTTGTCCGACAGCTCGGCGATGGCGATCAGCTCGCGCACGGCGGAGTTGATGGTTTCCGGCGTGATGCCATGCTTTTGATTGTAGGCTTCCTGAAGGGCCCGGCGGCGGTTGGTCTCCCCGATGGCGCGCATCATGGAGTCTGTGGGCTGGTCGGCGTACATGATGACCCGCCCCTCGGTGTTGCGGGCAGCCCGGCCCACGGTTTGCACCAAACTGGTTTCCGACCGCAGAAAACCCTCCTTATCTGCATCTAAAATGGCCACAAGCGCCACTTCCGGTAAATCCAAGCCCTCTCTAAGCAGGTTAATCCCCACCAGGGTGTCGTAGGCGCCCAGGCGCAGATCCCGCAGCAGCTCCATGCGCTCCATGGTTTTGATGTCGGAATGCAGGTAGCGCACGCGCATGCCCAATTCGCGCAGATAATCGGTCAGCCGCTCGGCCATGGCTTTGGTGAGGGTGGTGACCAGCACACGGAAGCCCTGGTCTACCACCTGGTTAATCTCCCCCACCAGGTCGTCCACCTGTCCGGTGGCGGGGCGCACGATGATTTTGGGGTCCAGGAGCCCCGTGGGCCGGATAATCTGCTCCACCGTGCGCTGGCTGTGCGCGGCTTCGTACTCCCCCGGGGTGGCGGAGACAAACACCGCCTGCGGAATGCGCTCTTCAAACTCCGCAAACATCAGCGGCCGGTTGTCAAAGGCAGAAGGCAGGCGGAAGCCGTAGTCCACCAGCTGGGTCTTGCGGGCCCGGTCCCCGTTGTACATGCCGCGTATTTGCGGCACAGTCACATGGCTTTCATCGATAAAGCAGATAAAGTCAGGGGGGAAGTAATCCAGCAGCGAGAAGGGCGGGTCGCCGGGGCTTCTGCCATCAAAATAGCGGCTGTAGTTTTCTATGCCGGAGACAAAGCCAATCTCCCGCAGCATCTCAATATCATAATGTGTGCGCTGCGCGATGCGCTGCGCCTCCAGCAGCCGGCCCTCGCGCTCAAAATACTGGACGCGTTCCTCCAAATCGGCCTCAATCTGCGTAATGCCGCGCTTTAGCCCCTCCTCACTGGTGGCGTAGTGCGTGGCGGGGTAAAGCGCCGCGTGGGTCAACTGGCGCAGGGCGCGGCCTGTCGTCACCACCGTTTCGGACACGCGCTCAATCTCATCGCCAAAGAACTCCACCCGCAGGCCGTTCTCCTCCAGGTTAATCGGGATGATGTCCACCACATCCCCGCGCACGCGGAACATGCCGCGGGCAAGCGCGATGTCGTTGCGCTCATACTGGATGTCCACCAGTTTATGCGCCAAATCCCCGGGCGTCATCCGCATCCCGGGGCGCAGGGACAGCATCTGCCCCAGGTATTCGCTTGGGTCGCCCATGGAGTAAATGCAGGAGACGGACGCCACGATGATGACATCGCTGCGCTCCTTTAACGCCGCCGTCGCGCTGTGGCGCAGGCGGTCTATCTCATCATTGATGGAGGAGTCCTTCTCAATATAGGTATCGCTGGAGGCGATGTAGGCCTCAGGCTGATAGTAGTCGTAATAGCTGACAAAATACTCAACCGCGCTGTCGGGGAAGAAGGCTCGGAACTCCGCGCACAGCTGCGCTGCCAGCGTCTTGTTGTGCGCGATGATCAGGGTGGGCTTTTGCACCCGCTCAATCACCGACGCCATGGTATAGGTTTTGCCGGACCCTGTGACGCCCAGCAGGGTCTGCCCGGTGAGTCCCTTTTTCAGCCCCTCGGAAAGCGCGTCGATGGCCTGGGGCTGATCGCCCTGGGGCTCAAAGGGCGCGACTAATTTAAACCTGTTCATGATACCACCCTTGTCCTCCGCCTAGATGACCCAGTTGCCGCTCTTAAGGATCTTAACCTGTGTGCCATCATGCTGCACGCCTGTGATGTTCAATTCCGGTCCGCCCACCATAAAATCCACATGGATGAGGGACTCGTTCATGCCCGCTTTCTTCTTCTCCTGCGCGTTCATCTCCGTCCCGCGCAGATGGTTCTCGGAATAGGCGCGGCCCAGGGCGAAATGGCAGGAGGCGTTCTCATCAAACAGGGTGTTTTTAAACAGCAATCCCGTCTGGCTGATGGGCGAATCATGCCCCACCAGGGCGACTTCGCCCAGCCGGCGCGCGCCCGCGTCCGTATCCAACATATCCTGCAGAATCTCCCTGCCTTGGGTGGCGTCAAACTCCACCACCTCACCATCCTTGAATACAAACCGCATGCCTTCAATGAGCCGGCCCCGGGTGGACAGGGGCATGGTGGCGCGCAGTGTGCCGTTGACCTTCCCGGCATGCGGCATGGTGAAGACCTCCTCCGTAGGGATATTGGGCATAAAACTGGCGCCGCTCTTGTGCTCGGACGCGCCGCCCAGCCACTGGTGCCCCTCCGGCAAATAGACCTCAAGAGACGTGCCAGGGCCTTCATAAAGCAGTTTCTCAAAATTGTATTGATTAAGCAGTTCGCTGTGCCGTCTGAGTGCTTCAGCGTGCGCGCCCCAGGCCGCGATGGGGTCATCCTGATCCACGCGGGTGGCCTGGAAGATCTTCTCCCACAGGGACTTGATTGCGTCCTCCTCAGGGAAATCGGGGAAGACGCTCTTCGCCCAGGCGGGTGATGGGATGGCAGCGATTGTCCACTTCACCTTGTTTTCCATCACATAGGGCATCAGGCGCTCGCTGGCCTTTGCGCTAACCATCTGCCATCTGCTGATGCGCTTGGGATCCACGGCCTTGAGCAGCTCCGGGTTGGGCGCGCTGAGCCGGACTTGGTGGAAGTTGCCCTTGTAGGCAGCCTCATTAAAATCAATGAAGAAGGATGGGAGCGTCTCAAAGGCCTCATCCCGCGCCTCTAAAAACCGTGCGAGGGTCATTTCGTCATCGGCAAAGACGGGATGAATCATGTCAACGCCCATCGCATAGGCTTGGCGAGCCAGCTCCCGCGCCAAGGGCAAGCCGTGTTCATCTACATGCAGCAGGATATTATCCCCCGCTTGGGCGTTGAGCCCCACCTTCAGGATTAAATGGGCGTATTTTTTAAGGTTCTCATGCAGGTTCATAGACAACTCCTATCCATGGCTTGCGCCATCCATTCTTTCAGTGCATATTATACCATGATTCGCGCCGCGTTTGCGCGATGATCCCCGGATTGTGGTAGAATACAACTGTGAAAGATTGGAGGGCAGCATGCAGTTTATGATCGGCAATTGGCTTTCTATTCTCATTGGCATCGCGTTGATTTTACTGCTGACGCTGGTCACCCGCGGCAATCTTCGGGGCAGCAAAAAAAGCCCGGTGAAGGGCTGTGACAACTGCACCTGCGGCGGCGGCACCTGCACACAGCAGGAAACGCATACAGAGCATACAGGAAACTAGGATACCCCAGGAAGCCGCACAGGCCAGCGCATCAGACGCTGGCTTTTTACTGGATGGACTTTAAGGCCTGCTTGAAGGACTCGTAGAGGAAAACCAGCAACAAGGTCACCCCAAGCCCAAACAGCATGCCGGAGGCATCCAGCCAGACATCCACGATTGCGGGCCCGCGGCCGGAGAACAGCTGGATGGTTTCATCCAGAAATCCAATGACAAACGAAGCCAGCCACAGCTGCAGCGCATCTGTCCACTGCCAAACAAGCTGCGAGAGGGCCATGCCCGCAAAGCAGCCCAGCAGCGCGTACTCGACGAAATGGGCAAGCTTGCGAATCACCCAGTCCTCCCACTCCAGTCCCGTGAAAAAGGCCAGCAAGTCACTTGCCCAGCTGCTTTGATTGCCAGAGGTTTCCCTGGACATCATGGAAAAGATAAAAATCAGCAGGATCATCAGGCCGCTGAAAGCCCGGTACACACGAAAGCCGGTCCTGCTGCCGGTGATCTCCGCCCCTTGGCCAAAAAATTTGCGCATCCTGATCCTTTCTGATAACGGTTGTGCCTAGTTACTACGAAAATATAACAATTTTATTTCGCAAAAATTGTACTTTCATTGTTTCTTTCTTAATTTACCACAGAAACGCAAGGGTTTACAAGGGGTTTCTTAGGTTCTGGAAAATTATCAACCGGAATTGACAAGGCCGGGTTTATCGGGTATGATGTAATCGAGCCGAGGAATACCCAAAAAGTATGGCTCGGAAAGTAGGCGATTGACTGATTAACGTTGAGAATACCCTACCCTTCGTTGTCTGCTTCGCCCGTTTAGATAACAAGCAACCGTAGCAAACGAACTGCACCTGAACCTTGTAATCCCATTTATCGTAACAGGAAACCTTATCACAACAGGACTACAAGCAAGTAATCAGTCAGTTACTCCCCACTGGGGGAAAGCGCATTGTTCCCGGGTGAAGCGACGGACCATCTGATCGGAACCAACCACGGTAACCAAGGACTACGGAAACCAGAAACCAAGGACTACGGAAACCCGGTACACCCAAGAACCAGGAACTATGGAAACCCGGTACACCTTACACCAAGGACGAACGGAAACCAGGTACACCTAACTCCAGGAACGAACGGAAACCAGGTAAACCAGAAAACAGGTACTATGGAAACCAGGTACACCACGGATTGATCAGAGTCATAACGAAGGACCCAGAACAATTGAATACGGACCGAATAGGCCCGCTGCCTTAAGGCAGCGGGTTTGCATGCCCGGGATTTAAGTTAAAAACCGGATTTTTTGCGTTAAGACCCGGATTATTCCGCTTGCAATTCCCCCTTCATCATGCTAATATATTGCTTGCGCTCGGGGGATTATAGCTCAGTTGGCTAGAGCGCCACGTTGACATCGTGGAGGTCGTTGGTTCGAGCCCAATTAATCCCACCACCCGGAAGCCTTGAAAACACACGCTTTTCAGGGCTTCCTTTTTTATGCACCGATGTATAAATGGGGCTTATACCCCTATCAATACCCCTACCGGGGGAATCATTATTGCAAAGAACCATGGAAATCAAATTTAGAATGATGGATTCACAACCTCCACCTTGGCACTTAAAACACTCAAAACCCCCTTAGGCTATCCACAGCTTTCAGAGCATCTCTCATGGTACTCAGGTTAGTGTGAACGTATTGCTGCAACGTGAATGCCACTTTTGTGTGTCCAATCATCTTTGACAGTGTCTTTGTGTCAACACCTTCTCGGACGCAGTTGGTCGCGAAGGTGTGCCTGAGGGCATGAATCCCAACCCGCTTGACACCAGACTTATCCAGGCAGTCGCGTAGAACCCTCCCGATATTTGTCCGATCCTGTATACCGCCCAACTCATTAGCGAACACATAGGTTGCACCTTTACCTGGTACTGCGCCTTGCCATGCGCTTCCGGCCTTTAAGCATTCCTGTAACTGTGCGCTTTTCTGTAATGACAGGACAGTTAGCATGTTATCTGTGAGCGGTATTGTCCTCATACCTGCTTTAGTCTTTGGAGGAGTGGGCTCGTCAACACTTTTTCGGACAGTTTGTTAAGCAGAGATTTTGAGGGTCGAATTGTGGTAACGGTTGAGCCATTCAATTGGCGAGAGATAATCAAGGTTCTTTTGGATGCGGGTGGTATTGTAAAAGCCGTTGATGAAGGTGAAAACGCCTTGCGCCGCTTCCTCCCTGGTGCGGAACCGGCCGATGGGGTGTACCAGCTCCTTCTTGAGGATTGAGTAGAAGCTCTC
>JAAYFC010000093.1 GCA_012728435.1 Clostridiales bacterium
ATCTGCACCCTCCGGTACCTGGCATCTCTGCCCGTACCCTCCGGTGAAGACTGCAGTCTCGCTCAATTGAATCGACTGTCGTTTCTTCGCTTCTCTTCTCTGTATCGTTTTCAAGGTCCCCGCAGCCCCGTTTGGGGTGCCTAATGAATATACCACGTTTCGCATACCTGAGTCAAGCAAAAAATATGCGTTTTTACGCGTTTATGCCAACTATTATTTTTCATGTGCTTTCTGGCAAAGAAGGAGTCGTTTTGCCAGGGGAAGGCTTGAAAAACGACAAATTAAGATGAGAAGCTTTGCTCCCGGGTTCTATTTCTCCTTCAGCTTAGCGAAACCATAATGAAACAGGCGCGCCATATCGTTCCAGCCGCGGTTGCGGGTCCTGCTGCCCATGATGGTGGCCAGCAGCACCTCCTCCCCCTCCTTTGCGGCACCAACATAGCAAAAGCCCGCAGCACTGGTATAACCGCTTTTGATGCCGAAGGCGCCTTCATAATAATAGGAAGAAAGCGGGTTGAGCAGCTCGCTGGTATCCCGAATCTGCAGCGTGCCGCGCTTGCTGGTTGGCGGCAAATCATAGATGAGGGCGGAAGAAATGGCGCTAAACTCCGGGTTGTTCATCGCGTTGATGGCCAGGATGGTTAAATCCCGCGCAGTGGAGTAATGACCGGCATCGTGATAACCATGCGGGTTCATGAAGTGGGTGTCCGTCATGCCCAGTTCGGCCGCGCGCTCATTCATCCTTTGCACAAACTGCTCCATGGACCCTGCGACAATCACCGCGATGGCGTTAGCTGCGTCGTTGCCAGACCGCAGCATGAGGCCATAAAGCAAATCCCGCAAACTCATTTTCTCCCCCGGATAAACCGGCACCAAGGAGGAATCCCGCGGGACCTCGCCTGTGATGGCCGGCAGCTCGTGCTGCTCGTCCAGATTGCCGTGCTCAAGGGCTAACAGCAGGGTCATCATCTTGGTGGTACTGGCCGGGTAGAGGCGCTCCTGCGGATTTTTGGCGAAGAGAATCTTGCCTGTTTTGGCATTGACCACAAGGCAGCTTTTGGCGTTGAGGAACTCATCGGTCAATGAAAGCGGCTGCGCGTCATTAAAGAACTCCGGGGCACGGATTTCAAAGCGGGACAGGTTCGTCTCCGGCTTTAAGTATTCGCGGGTCGCTTCATCCGCAAGGCCATTAACCTCAATCCCCTCCGCGCCCTTTGCTTTTAGCCTTTGCTGGAAAGCCTTAAGCGCGTCCAGGGTTTGCTGGCCAAAGCGGCCATCAGCTGCGCCGTCTAAGAACTTGAGGTCAATCAGCCGGTTTTGCAGCGCGATGACGCGCTGCCCAGATGCGCCCAAGGTGAAATCGATGAAGGGCGACATCACAGTGTCATCATACAGCAAGCCCAAGGTTTGCTGCCCTGCGATGCCGTCTGACTGAAGTGAATGCCCTTTGTCTTTCAAGGCTTGCTGCGCTTCGTATACCGCTTTTTGCGTCCCCTTGCCGTATTGGCCGTCAATCTTACCCGTTAAAAACCCAGCCTCTACCAAGCGGGTTTGAAGCCTAATAACCGCTTCCCCCTTGGAGCCGATGGACAAGGTCTCGTACTTTGTCTGGGTATTTGCGTGGCAGACGGACACTGTCAGCGCCAATATCAGCAGCATGCCCAACAAACGTCTCATAAAAACGGTTCCTTTCCTGTTCACTATGGATACAACGCGCATGAAGCCCGGTTTCATTCACACACGCATTTTAACACAGATGATTGTATTAATTTGGGTTTCCTGTGTGCTGATAATGACAAAATCCGGAAAAAGGCTTATAATACCGTCAACATCAAGCGGAGGTTATTCATGAGTACATTAAAACTGGGCATTATCGGCTGCGGCGGGATTGCAAATCACAAACATCTTCCCTCAATCAAAAAAATTGGCGGCGCGGATGTAGTCGCTTTTTGCGACATTATCAAAGAACGCGCGGAGAAAACCGCAGCCACATTTGGCACCAAGGACGCACAGGTATTTGAGGATTATAAGGATCTGCTGAAGCTGGACCTGGATGCTGTCTACGTCTGTACCCCCAACCGCAGCCACAGCTTTATCACCGTGGATGCGCTGAAATCCGGCAAGCATGTGATGGGCGAAAAGCCGAGGGCCATTAATCATGAGGAAGCGCTGAAGATGCTTGTAGCCGCGAAGGAAACCGGCAAGTTGCTGACCATCGGCTACCAAAGCCGCTATCGCGCGGACAGCCAATACCTCAAAAGCGCCATGGAAGCGGACGAGTTGGGCGAAATCTATTTCGCGCGCGCCAACGCCATCCGCCGCCGTGCTGTGCCCACCTGGGGTGTCTTCCTCAATGAGTATGAACAGGGCGGCGGGCCGCTGATTGACATCGGGACCCACGCGCTGGATTTGACGCTTTGGTTGATGGACAACTACAAGCCTAAGTATGCTGTTGGCACCACCTACCACAAGCTTAACAAGGACCGCAACACCGCCAACGCCTGGGGCGATTGGGACGTGGATACCTTCACGGTGGAGGACAGCGCCTTTGGTTTTGTGGTGATGGAAAACGGCGCGACCATTATGTTGGCCGCAGCCTGGGCCTTGAACACCCTGGATGTGGAGGAGGCGACCGCTACCTTGTCTGGCACCAAGGGCGGCGCGGACTTCCATGACGGCCTGCGCCTAAACGGCGTGCGCCACGGGCGTCAGTTTGTGGAAAAACCTGATTTGCGCGCGGGCTCCGTCGCCTTTTATGAAGGCGCGTCCGCAGACCCACAGGACGTGGAGCAGGCAGTCTTCCACAATGCCATCCGGGGCAAGGGCGAGTTGACGGTGAAGCCTGAGCAGGCGATTGTTGTCACCCACATCCTGGAAGCCATCTATGAAAGCGCAAGGACTGGCAAGCCGTATTATTTTAGCTGACAAAGGAGAATTAGAATGAAAAAGCTGCCCATTGCCTACCAACTCTACTGCGTCCGCAACGAGATGGAGCAGGATTTAGTAGGAACCCTTAAAAAGGTGAAGGAACTTGGTTTTGATGGGGTGGAATTCGCCGGCTTTTACGGCAAGACCGCAGCAGAAATGAAAGCGCTGGTGGGTGAGATGGGCCTCACCCCCATTTCCAGTCATGTGCCGCTGCAGACCATCATCGCCGACATGGACGAGGTCATCCGCTACCACAAGGACTTGGGATGTGAGTACATCGCCATCCCCTATCTGGGTGAGGATGACCGTCCCGGCGCGCCCGGCTTTGCCAAGGTGCTGTCTGTCATCTACCAGTTTGCCCAGAAGTGCAAGGAAGCGGGTATCACCCTGCTGTACCATAACCATGACTTTGAGTTTCTGCAGGTATCCGGCATCTATGGCCTGGATTTCATCTATGACGCCATTCCGGCGGACCTGCTAAAGACAGAGATTGACACCTGCTGGGTGAAGTACGCGGGTGTGGATCCCATCCCCTATCTGGCACAGTACAAGGGGCGCGCGCCCGTTGTGCACATCAAGGACTTTGTGTCGGACAACTCCGGCCGCACGCCCTATGCCTTAATTGGCCTGGACAATGACACCGGCGTTGATTACAGCGGCTTCTCCTACCGCCCCTTTGGCCATGGCTCCCAGGACGCTGAGGGCCTGCTGAAGGCCGCGGTGGACGCGGGCGCGGTCTGGCTGGTGCTGGAGCAGGACGATCCCTCCGGCATCTCCCCCTTTGAGGATGCCAAGATGAGCATGGAGACCTTTGCGCGCCTGGGCATGAAGTAATTCCCCTTCCCCAGCAATTTCCTGCTGGGGATTTTTGTATCAAGTTGTAGGGAGACAGAATGAAGAAGTATCAAGTTGGCATCATCGGCGCGACGGGCATGGTCGGTCAGCGGCTGATTACCCTGCTGCACAATCACCCTTGGTTTGATATCGCGCTGTTAGCCGCAAGCCGCAGCAGCGCCGGCAAAACCTATGAGGAGGCGGTACGCGGCCGCTGGATGATGAAAGCACCCCTGCCAGAAACCGTCCAGGCCATGATGGTCTGCGACGCGGCGGAGGCGGAAACCATCGCCAAAGCTGTGGATTTCATCTTTTGCGCAGTCTCCTTGCCCAAGGATGAGACCAGGGCGATGGAAGAGGGCTTTGCCCGCTTGGGTATCCCGGTGGTGAGCAATAACTCCGCCTGCCGTTTGGTGGATGATGTCCCGATGATTATCCCCGAGATCAACGCGGAACACGCGCAGATGATTAAAGCCCAGCAACAGCGCCTGGGCACAGACAGGGGTTTTATCGTGGTAAAGCCCAATTGCTCGATCCAGAGTTATGTGCCCGCGCTGCACGCGCTGATGGAGTTTCACCCTATCGCGCTGAATGTGTGCACCTACCAGGCCGTGAGCGGCGCTGGCCGGACGCTTGCAAACTGGCCTGAGATGCTGGGCAATGTCATCCCCTATATTGGCGGGGAGGAAGAGAAGAGCGAGCAGGAGCCCAGCAAGGTCTGGGGGCAACTGAGCGCGGACAAGGACGCCGTCATTGGCAGCCACTTTCCCCGCATCAGCGCGCAATGCCTGCGCGTGCCGGTGGAAGACGGGCACCTGGCCGCGGTTTCTGTGGCGTTTGAAAACCCACCTACCCGGGCAGAAATTTTGGAACGCTGGACCCATTTTCATACCCTGCCGCAGGCCTTAAAGCTGCCCTCTGCACCGGATCCCTTCCTGATTTATCTGGAAGAGGACAACCGCCCCCAGCCTACATTGGACGCGGAAGCCGGACATGGCATGGCCATCACCATTGGCCGCCTGCGGGAGGATCCGCTGATGGATTGGCGCTTTGTCTGCCTTTCCCATAACACCCTGCGGGGGGCTGCCGGCGGCAGTGTGCTGACCGCAGAATTATTATGCGCGCAAGGCTACATCACCCATAGGGATAAAGGAGAAAACACATGAGTAAACCTGTATTCAAGGGCACCGCAACCGCCATTGTCACGCCGTTTACTTCCACTGGCCTGGACCTGCCCGCCTTAAAGGCGCTGGTTGACTGGCAAATCGAAAGCGGCGTTTCCGCGCTGGTTGCCTGCGGCACCACCGGCGAGCCCAGCACGATGACAGATGCAGAATGGGAAAGCGTGGTCAGCACAGTGATCGAGGCGGCCGACGGCCGTGTCCCCATCATCGCGGGCACCGGCGGCAACAACACCCGCCACGTCATACAACTGGCGCGCCGCGCGAAGAAACTGGGCGCCATGGCGCAGCTGTGCGTGACCCCGTACTACAACAAAACCACACCACAAGGCCTGGTTGCCCATTACACCGCCATCGCGGAAGACGGCAGCCTGCCCATCATTCTCTACAACGTTCCGGGCCGTACGGGGCTGAACATGCAGCCAGAGACCGTAGCGGAGCTCTCCTCTCACCCGCAGATAGTGGGGATGAAGGAAGCCTCCGCAGATATGATCCGTTTGGCCGACATGATGCGCCTGTGCGAAGGGCGGATTGCGTTTTACTCAGGCTCTGATGAGGTCATCATGCCACTGATGGCCTTGGGCGGCCTGGGTGTCATCTCCGTTTTGTCCAATGTCGCGCCCAAAGCGACCGTCGCGCTGACGAACGCGATGCTTGCAGAGGACTTTAAGCAGGCTGCCAAGCTGCAGCTGCAGTTGATGCCGCTGATCCACGCGCTTTTCCTGGAGGTTAACCCCATCCCGGCCAAGGCAGGACTAGCCATGATGGGCAAGCTGGAAGACATTCTGCGCCTTCCCTTGGTGTCTATGAGTGATAAGAACAGAGCAATCCTTAGAAACGAAATGAGCAAACTGGGGCTGATCTCATGAAAAGGCTGTTGATTTCTGGCGCGCAGGGGCGGATGGGCCGCATGATCGCGTCCCAGGCAGCCCAGTACGACTTGCGCGTCATCGGCGGGATAGACCGCAGTGAGACAATCGGAGGAGATGTCCCCCTCTTCAGCGATTTTTCGCAGGTCAACATACCGGCGGATGTGCTGATTGATTTCTCATCGCCGTTCATCCTTAACAGCCTGCTGGCGTTTGCCACAAAAAACGGCCTGCCTTGCGTGCTGGGCACCACTGGTTACACTGAGGCGAACATGGACGCTTTACGAAACGCAGCGGAGCGCATCCCCCTTTTCTACTCACCCAATATGTCCCTGGGCATCTATGTGCTTAAGCAGTTGGCCGCGCAGGCCGCGCGGATGCTGGATGGCTTTGACATTGAAATTGTTGAAAAACACCACAACCAGAAGGCGGACAGTCCCTCGGGAACAGCGCTGGCACTGCTGGACGCGGTGAAAAAGGCGGACAGCCTGCCCGTTTTTGGGCGGGAGGGCCGTTTGACCAAGCGCGCGCCGGGTGAGATTGGGGTGCACGCTGTGCGTGGCGGCACCGTCGCAGGTGAGCACGAGGTTGGCTATTATGGCAATCACGAGGTCATCACCCTGTCCCATCACGCGCAGGACCGGGGGGTGTTTGCCGCTGGCGCGCTAAAGGCCGCTGGATGGCTGATGGCCCAGCCTGCGGGGCTGTATGGCATGCAGGATTTAATGGAGAATCAATAAGTTTAGCGCAAAACACAAAACACCTGCCAGGTTTTTTGCCAGGCAGGTGTTTTCGTTTGCAATAAGAAAATCAGCCCGCGATCTGTGTGATGTAATGCGAGGCGATGGTGAAGAAAATGAACAGGCTGGCGCCGTCCACCAGGGTGGTTATCAGGGGGGATGCCGCCAGGGCCGGATCCAGCTTGACGCGCTGGGCCAAAAGGGGCAGGACACAGCCAATGGATTTGGCGATAACAACCGTAAAAAACAGGCTGACAGAAACAACGAGGGACACCGTCATGCCCACCCGGTCCAGCACCATCAGCCGTCCAAAGGTTACCACAGACAGGACCACACCAATCATGACGCCTACGCGGAACTCGGTCCACAGGACTTTCAACCAATCCTTGAACTGAACCTCTCCCAGCGCCAAGCCGCGCACCATCAGGGTAGATGCCTGTTGACCGCAATTGCCCCCGGTGTCCATCAGCATGGGGATAAATGCCGACAGCACAATCGTTGCTTCCAGCAGTTTGGAAAACCTGGAGATGATTGCGCCGGAGATTATCGAGGTGAACATTAAAATCATCAGCCAGGGCAGTCGGTTACCAGCCAGGGTGGTAAGCTTGGTTTTGAAATAGGGCTGCTCGGCAGGAGCCAGACCGGACATCTTTTCAAAGTCCTCGGTGTTCTCTTCTTCAATGACGTCCATGATGTCGTCACTGGTGATGATGCCCACCAGGCGGCCTTCCCCGTCCAGCACAGGGATGGACAGCAGATGGTACTTGCGCACGGTGTCCGCGACGATCTCCTGGTCATCCAGGGTGTTGACGGAGATAATGCCCGGGTCCATCAGCTTGATCA
>JAAYFC010000094.1 GCA_012728435.1 Clostridiales bacterium
CGCGGCAGGCGTGAATCTGCGCGCGCAATTCCTGGCCGCTTAAGCCATAGGCGGAAATCATCCCCAGCCCGCCGGCGTTGGACACCGCGGCAGCCAGCTGCGCGTCCGCCACCCAGGCCATCCCGCCCTGGATGATGGGGTAGCGGATGGATAACAGGTTGGTCAATGAGGTCGTCATAACACGCTCCTTCGTGATTGATGGCTTCGTTTGTCCAGGCGAGTCTGATACTTTCATACAGATGATACCCGTTTTGTTGGATTGTCTGATAACCGGGGGCATTCATCCGCGCAAAAAATGCGCCCTCTTTGGGCGCATCAGGAAGTTTCCCTGGGTTCAGGCTTCGTCCGCTTGCCGGCTTTGGCCATCGCTTAAGGAGCGGAACAGGCGCAGGGGCTTGTACTGCGCCATGATCTCCCGGGCCAGCTCCTCCGGCATTCCCTCCAGACAGGCGCTTTTGATGAAGCCCTCCGCAAACTGCCGGTATTTTCGGTTGGCAGCCACCAGAATGCCCGGCGCTGCAAGCAAAAGGCGCAGCACCAGGCGGATTTTGCCCAGGGCACCCGGTTTCCTGGGCTGCTCCTGGCCCATCATTTCTTGTCAGAATTGCTGAAGTTCATGTCCTTTAAGGAAAAGGACAGGCTCTTGGCCATGTCGATGGCGGCATCCTGGGGGATGCCGGACTCCAGCAGCTCCTTGTAGTAGGCGCCTACGGCCTGGCCCATGTTGATGCCAGCTTCCTTGTTGTACAGGCTGCCCAGGATGTCCCGGATCAGCTTGGGGACCTTCTCGCCCACGGTGTCCAGCACCTGGGCCAGTTCCCCGGCGTCGTTCATGTCAAATGCGCTTTTCTTCTCTTCCATAGTGGTTCTCCTTTTTGTTAATTGCCAATGAAGTTCAGGGCCATTTTGATGGCGCTGCTTGTGATGCCCCGGGCTTGCCGCAGGGTCTTGATGCTGCCCCGCAGGGATGAGGGAATCAGGGAATGAGGCCTTTGCCCGGCCTCCTGGTAGAGGGCCTGGGGGAAGGGGGGCGGCGCGGTCAACTCTGCCTGGAAGGTGTCGTGGAGGCGAAGCGCCAGCCGCAAATCGGCCATCAATTCCGGCGCATTGGCCAGGGCCCGGCTGACTGCCAGGGCTTCCTCGGGGCCTAAACTGCCGGTGATGAACTGGGGCAGCAGGTCAATGACTTGGTCCTTATTCATGGCCTCTCTCCTTCCAAACGGTCTTTGAGGTGTCTGCGCAGGTGGTACAGCCTGCTTTTGATGGTGCCCAGGGGGATGCCCAGGATGCGGGCGGCTTCCGCCTGGGTGAAGCCTTCGCTGTACACCAGGTAGAGCAGGTCTTGCCCCTCCTGGTCCAGGCTGGAAAGGGCAGCTTTCACATCCAGGCGCTGCGCGCTGTCCTCCTCAAAGCCAGGGACGGCGGCATCCTCCTGCCTTTCCTCCTGGCGGGGCTGCCGCGACTGGCGCCGTAAGGCATCTGCGCATTTGTAGCCGGCGATGGCGTACAGCCAGGTTTTGAGGGAGGCGTCCTCCTTGAAGCCGGGGAGGGCCCGCCAGGCAGCCAGGAGGGTTTCCTGGTAGACGTCCTCCGCCATCTGGCCCACCCGTTTCCTGATGAAGCCATAGAGGCCAGCCAGGTAAGGGCTCAGGAGGCGCTCGAAGGCAGTGGGGTTTCCGGCTTGTGCCAGGCGCAGGTTTGTGTCCACGGCAGCCTCCTTTCAATGATGTAGTCGCAAACGGGTTGAAAAAGGTTCACTGCGATTTTATTTCTTTTCTAAAAGGTGTCAGCTCCTGTATACAGGAGCTGAATCGCAGACAGGCTAATCCCATGCAAGTAAATCAGGCTTTCTTTCTTTGGAAGTACATCCCAAAGGCCCAGCCGCAAAGCCCTCCCACCAGGTGAGACACCTGGGAGACGCCGTCCTGGTGGAACACGCCGCCGGCAATCTCCCGCCCCAGGTAGATGATGGCCACCAGGAGCAGTGTCAGGGGCACTTTATTGTTTTTCCAACCGCTGGCGGCAGACAGCAGGATAAGCATGAAGACAATGCCGCTGGCGCCTAGCGCGGCGCTGGTGGCTGAAATCAACAGGTGGATCAGGCCGGTCATGAGCGCTGTGATCACAATCATAAGAATAAAGTGCTTTGCCCCGTACTGCTTTTCAACGAGGGGCCCCAGCACCAAAAAGAGGGCCATGTTGGCGGCAAAATGCGCATAATTGGCGTGACCCAGCACGTGCAAAAACACGCGGGGATAGGCAAAAAAGTCAGAAAAAGCGCTGCGGTAGACCGAGAAAAGCAGTAAATTGGCGCCGCCGGCGCTGATCCAGTTGATGATGAGCGCCGCCAGGGACAGCCCGGCAAAGGCCAGGGTCACCGGGGAGGCCAGGTCCACCCATTTCCTGGGGTTGATTTTGTTCCACAGCTTCTTTGTGTCCATAGTGCTTGTCCCTTCTGTGTTTGTTTTCCTGAGGATACCACACAGTCTGGCAAGATGGCAAAGAAACTGTCATCCCGCTGGGTGGTCAGGATGCGGGCTTCGTGGTATTCTTTTACAAAACAAAGCACTCTTGGTTCATCCCTTGTCAAGAAGAAAGGCTGCTGCACCCGTGAACAAAAAACTGGCCCTCCTGCTTTCGGTTTTCTTGCTGTCGGCGCTGCCCGCCGCCGCGCAAACAGAGCCGCCCGCTTTCTCCTTTGTGCAGCAGATGCTGCTGGGCTTTAGCGGCAGGGAGGTGGCGGTAGGAATCCGCCTGGACAGCGCAGGCGATGCCAGCCAGCCTGTCACCGCCCAGCTGCGGGACGAGCAGGGGCAGGTTTTAGGGCAGCTGTCCTTATTTGAGGGAAAGGGACAAAAGGTTCTGCTACACATTAAACCGGGCTGGACGGGGGCCAAATACCTTTCTGTCTGGCGAAATGGGCAGAAGCTGTCGTCCGATTTGCTGCTGGTTTGCGACAACCTGGCCAGCAAGGAGCTGCGCCGGGTGGACAATGGCCATCAACAGCTGGCCATCACCTTCAGCGCATCCTTCAACGACTACTATGTGTTGGAGTTTCTGGATTTGCTAAACCAGTACCAGGCCAAGGCCACCTTCTTTTTAAGTGCGGAGTTTGCTTTCCGCAACCCGGATACCGTGCGGGAGGTGCTTTCCCGGGGCCACCAACTGGGCTCCCACAGCTTTTCTCATCTTGATTTGACGAAGGAGGACAACCTCAAAATCCACTCAGAGATTGTGCGGTCTTTGGACATGCTGGAGAAAGTTTCAGGCACAAGACCGCAGGTGTTCAAGCCGCCGTTTAGCTATTATAACGAACGAATCAGGGCCATCTCCAGGGCCCTGGGCTGTGAAGCGGTCAAGTGGTCCCTGGATTCCATGGACTGGAATCCGGAGTACCCGGCCTGGCGCATCGCGGCCCGCACCCTCAAAAAGGCGCAAGCGGGTGACATCGTCCAGTTCCATTTCGGGGCTAAGACGCTGGAAGCCATGCAAACCATCCTGCCTGCCTGGCAGGAAGCGGGCTATGAGCTGGTCACCCTGGACACCATGCTGTCCCCTGGCCCTTACCAGGTGGACGAAGAAGGCAGAGCGCACTTTCCAAAGCCATAATCTGTTTCATCATAAAATGAGGGGGAAGCCGAAAGGCTTCCCCCCAGAATGAAGACAAACCATATCAAAGGGGAGTTTCAGAGGGCGTAGCCCTCTGAGTGAAATCGTATCGCCCGGCTTTGCCGGGCGGGCGGGGCGCATTGCGCAGCAATGCTTTCCATGCTTTTACACCGACCGTGAGTGAAACGAACAGGTGTAAAAGCCCATCGTTCCCCTAAACGACAAAGTGTCTGCAGACACTTTGTCGACACGCGAGGGAGAAGCCGAAAGGCTTCCCCCCTGTGCGTGGTTGTGATGCTTACTGCCCTGAGATGGTGATGCCGTCCACGGCTAAAAAGGGCAGGGAGCTGCCGCCGTCCTCCACGGTTTCCCGCGAGATGCCCACCAGCTTGTTCAGCATGCCCGCCAGGTTGCCGGCAATCATGGTTTCGGATACAGCGTCCTTGATCTGTCCATCCTCAATCAAGAAGGAGTTTTTGGCCACACCGGAGAACTCGCCGGAGTTGCCGGCGGCGCCGCCGGAATAGCGGGAAACCAGCAGGCCGCGCTTGGTGTTTTTGATGATTTCATCAATGGATTGGGTGCCCGGCTTGATGATCATGGCGTAGCTGCTGTTGGGGGCGCGCTTTCCGCCCACCTTGTTGGCGCCGTAGGCAGACAGCATGAACTGCTTTAAGACGCCGTTCTTGATGATGTCGTAATCCTCCGCTAAGAAGCCCTCGCCGGTGTAGCGCTGGCCATTCACGATGCGGGGGTCAGAAGGGTTCATGGAAATGGTGATTTTGGGGTCCGCCACCTGCGTGTTCAGGGCATCCTTCCACAGGCTGGTGCCGTCTAAAAGGACGCCGTCGGAGACAAAATTGCCCAGCAACTCACCAATCATACCGCCCAGGCAATCCGGGGTGAAGATGACAGTGCCTTCAAATTTGCCGGACACCGGCCGGGTGTGAATCTGCCGCTCCGCGTCCTTCAGGTTCTGGCGGAAGCTGGACAGTTCGATGAAGGGGGTGTCCAGCTTGTCTGTAACCAGGCCGCAGTAATTGAAGGAGGAGGCCTGCTCCCCCTCATGGCCGGAGAACATCAGGGAGACGGAATAGCTGCCCGAGGTGCTCTCATACTGCACGCCGTGGTTGTTGAGGTAGACGCTTTTATGGGTGGTGTGCGCGGTGACCACCTGCTCCAGCATCACCTTGGGGTATTCGGCCTTCACGCTGTCCAGCAGCTCCTTGGTGCGCGTAAACAGTTTGTCCATGTCCGGTTCCGGCGCGCCGGAGACGAAGCTGCCTTCACCAACCTTTGCAATCTCCCAGGCTTCATCCGGCTGGCCGGCCTCGGCAGAGGCAATGCAGTCACGCGCGGCAGCCTTGATGGCTTCTTCTTCAAAGCTGTTGCCGGAGACCGTCCCGCGGCAATGCCCCTTGATGGCCATCAGGCCCAGGGAGTGGTCCAGTGTGGTGCGCAGCAGGTTGAATTTACCGGAATCAACGGTAAACTCACTCTTGCGGCTGGTGGACGCGCTGACGCTGGCGTCATGCACACCGTCCACCAACAGATGTTCTAACGCCTGTTTGGCGGCTTGTAATTCGCGGTTCATTTATTTCCCTCCTATCATGACCTGGCAGCGCAATTCGGGCCCGCCCATGGAAACTGGCATGGGTTGCTTTTTGCCGCAAAAGCCCGAGGAAGACCAGGTGAGGGTGTCGGACACCATGTCCACCGTCTTTAACATGTCAAAGGCGACGCCGGAGATGGTGGTGTCAAAGATGGCTTTGCCCAATTTGCCTTCCTTGATCTCATAGCCCACCGTCACGCCAAACATGAACTCACCCGTAGTGTCGGCCTGGCCGTTGTTGGTGTACATCAGGTAGTAACCGTCCTCGGTGGCCTTGATCATGTCTTTCAGTTTGCTCTCACCTGGATGCACCACGGTGTTGCGCATGCGGATCAAGGGCTCGTCATTAAAGGCGAAAGCGCGGGCGTTGCCTTTGGGCTCCATGCCAAAATGGCGCCCGGTCTCACGGTTGACCATGAAGCCAACCAGCTTGCCGTCCTTGATTAATTCTGCGTCATCAGCCAGGACGCCCTCATCATCCACATATACGGGCAGCGGCACCTTCTCTCCAAAGGCGGTGTGCGCGAAGTCGGTCATGGATACCAGGGGGCTGGCCACCATCTTGCCCAGCATCGGCCCGGCGACGGAGCCGCCCAGCACCAGGTCAGCCTCCACCGTGTGGCCCACGGCTTCATGCGCCAGGATGCCGGACATCTCGCCGGAGAGGATGACGGTCTTAAGCCCGGCAGAGGCAAACACGCCCTCGCGCTTTTTCATCAGGTGCTCATACAGCGCGTCAATTTCCTCATGGATGTCTTC
>JAAYFC010000095.1 GCA_012728435.1 Clostridiales bacterium
CAAGATGGCAAAGGACGTCATCGGAGCGGACGCGGATGCCGTTGTTGCCTCCTTACTAAATGGTGAGGTCGCGCTGCTGGAGAACCTGCGCTTCCACAAGGAAGAGGAAAAGAACGACGAGGCCTTTGCCAAGAAGCTGGCCTCCTACGCAGACGTCTATGTGAACGATGCCTTTGGCACCGCCCACCGCGCGCACGCCAGCACCGAGGGCGTGGCGCACTTTCTCCCTGCTGTGTCCGGCTTCCTGATTGAGAAGGAACTGCAATTCATGGGCAAGGCGCTGGACAACCCAGACCGGCCCTTTGTCGCCATTTTAGGCGGCGCGAAAGTGTCTGACAAACTGGGTGTCATCAACAACCTGCTGGAGAAAGTTGACACCTTGATCATCGGCGGCGGCATGGCATACACCTTCACTGTTGCCCAAGGCGGCCAGGTAGGTGAGAGCCTGCTTGAGCGGGACAAGGTAGACTACGCCCGCGAAATGATTTTAAAAGCCAAGGAAAAGGGTGTGAAGCTGCTGTTGCCCGTGGACACCGTAATTGCTGATAAGTTTGCCGATGATGCTAACACCAAGGTAGTCCCAACCGGTGAGATTCCAGAAGGCTGGCAGGGGCTGGACATCGGGCCTGTGACCTGCGAGCTGTTTGCCGAGGCCATCAAGAACGCTAAAACCGTGGTCTGGAATGGCCCCATGGGCGTGTTTGAGATGCCGACCATCGCCGTGGGCACACAGGCAGTCGCAAAGGCTCTGGCCACAAGCAACGCCATCACCATCGTGGGCGGCGGTGACTCTGCTGCGGCCGTGACCCAGATGGGCTTTGCTGACAAGATCAGCCACATCTCTACCGGCGGTGGCGCGTCCCTGGAGTTCCTGGAAGGGCTTGTGCTGCCTGGCGTTGCAGCCCTGAACGACAAATAAGGTACATCTTTGCGCCTGCCAGGCCAAATACGGCATGGCAGGCCTTATTCAACAACTACTGAGGAGGAAGAATTATGCGTACACCTGTTATTGCCGGTAACTGGAAGATGAACAAAGGCCCCGCGGAAGCGGCTGAACTGATTAACGAGCTCAAGCCCCTGGTGAAGGAGGCGAAGGCAACGGTGGTGGTTTGTGTGCCGGCCATCGATATCCCTGCCGCCAAGAAGGCACTTAAGGGCAGCAAGATCAAGCTGGGCGCGCAGAATGTCCATTTTAAGGAGTCCGGCGCGTTTACGGGCGAGTTGTCCGCCAGCATGCTCAAGGAAGCCGGCGTGGAATACGTCATCATTGGCCACAGCGAGCGCAGGCAATATTTTGCCGAAACGGACGAGACCGTCAACCTGCGTGTGAAGGCAGCCGTTGCAGGCGGCCTGATCCCCATTATCTGCGTAGGCGAAAAAAAGGAGCAGCGCGAGGCAGGTTATACTGATGCCCTGGTCGCCTACCAGACCTTGATTGCCCTGACAGGTCTGACTGAGGATGAAATCAAGAAAGTGATTATCGCCTATGAGCCAGTATGGGCTATTGGCACCGGGCTTACCGCGACGGATGAGCAGGCCAACGAAACCATCGGTGTCATCCGCGAGGCCATTCGCGCCAAATACGGCAAGCGCGTCAGCGACAGGGTGCGCATTCAATACGGCGGCAGCATGAACCCCAAAAATGTGAAGGGCTTGATGGCCCAGCCACAGATTGATGGCGGGCTCATCGGCGGCGCGTCGCTGAAGGCAGAAGATTTTGCGAAGGTTGTACACTTCGAGTAAAGAACGCATGCCACAACTTTGGCAAAAAGGAGAAAAATGGCTAAAAAACTGACCGCCTTAATCATCATGGATGGCTTTGGCATCAATGAAAATCCCCTTGGCAACGCCATCCTGGAAGCTGGAACCCCTCATGTGGATCGCCTGAAGGAGGCCTTCCCCCATACCCAGCTGTCCGCCTCTGGCCCAGATGTGGGCCTGCCTCCCGGGCAGATGGGCAACTCCGAGGTTGGCCATCTCAACATCGGCGCGGGGCGCATCGTGCGCCAGGAACTGATGGAGATTAGCCACCAAATTGAAACCGGGGAGCTGTTAAAAAAGGAGCCCTTGATTTGGGCAATGGACAACGCCAAGCGGGACAACAAGGCCTTGCACTTCATCGGCCTGCTGTCCAACGGCGGTGTGCACAGTCATACGGAGCATCTGTTTGCCTTGCTTGAAATGGCCAAGGCACACGGATTGACCAAGTTCTACGTGCACGCGATGCTGGACGGCCGCGATGTACCGCCCACCAGCGGCGCAGGCTTTGTGCAGGAACTGCAAGACAAGTTGGATGCCTTGGGCGTCGGCCAGATTGCCAGCATCCAGGGGCGCTACTGGGGGATGGACCGCGACAACATCTGGGAACGCGTCAAATTGGGTTATGACGCGATTGTTCTGGGGGAGGGCATCAAGGCGACACAGCCCGCGCAGGCGGTGCTGGACAGCTACGCTGCAGGCATCACCGATGAGTTCGTTAAACCCATTGTGATGACAAACGCAAACGGCAATCCGGTTGGCCCTGTCAACAAAGGCGACAGCATGATCTGCTTCAACTTCCGCCCAGACCGGATGCGGCAGATCACCCGCGCCTTTATCCAGGAGGATTTCAAAGGCTTTGAACGGGCTACGGGCTTTCTGGGTCTGCGATATGTCACCATGACCCAGTATGACGAGACCTTCACAGGCCTTAAAATTGTCAACCCGCCCAGCACCATCGCCAATACCTTGGGTGATTACATCGCAAACTTGGGGCTTACCCAGGTGCGCATCGCGGAGACACAAAAATATCCGCACGTCACCTTTTTCTTCAACGGCGGTGTCGAAAAATCAAACGTCGGGGAGGACCGTTTCCTCATCCCTTCCAGCAAGGTGGCGACTTTTGACCTAAAGCCGGAAATGTCCGCGCCCGAGGTTACAGAAAAAGCGCTGGAACTCATCAATTCCCAGCGCTATGACCTGATGATCCTGAACTTCGCCAACTGTGACATGGTTGGCCATACCGGCGTCATCCCCGCGGCGGTTCAGGCTGTGAAGGAAGTGGATAAGGACATCGGCATCCTTGTGGATCGCATCCTGGAACTGGGCGGCGAGGTCTTTGTAACCGCTGACCACGGCAACGCCGACCAGATGATTGATTACGATACCGGCGCGCCCTTCACCGCACATACAACCAACCCTGTCCCTTTCATCGCCTGCGGGGAAGCCTTCAAGGGCAAAGAACTGCGCACTGGCGGCCGCTTGGCTGACATCGCTCCCACCATGCTCAAGGCCATGAATCTGCCCATCCCGCCAGAAATGACGGGCACACCGCTATATTAAATCACGCAACGCAAAAGGAGCTGCCAGCAATGACAGCTCCTTTTTATTTCAGCGGGACTTACTGTACTCTCGCTTGGCTGATGAACCAGGTTTCCCCGTTGGTAGTGGCAGAGACGGTGCCCATGGAGATAAAGTAGTGCGGCAACTTGTTGTTTTTAAGCTGGGTAGCCAGGTTCGTGCCGCCACCCATGTTGCTGGTGATCACAAACACCTCCGGGCTGGTGGCGAGTAAAAACTCATGCCGCAGGCGGTTGATGCCGTGGTGCGGGGATTTCATGATGTCCACATCCATATAATCTGGATATTGCTCTGATACCACCGTGAGGCTGCTGCCGGTCACATCGGCTGGCAGCAGGATGGACCTGCCGCCAAAACGGATGTGCAGCATCATCGAATTCGCATTGACATTGCCCTTAATCACCCGCGTGTCCTGCAAAAAGGTGATGACAGCATTGCCCAAACGAACCGTCTCCCCCGAGAACACCTGCCGGTAGGGTACGGCCATTTGCTCTGTTACGGCAATCAATGCCATCATATCCTCATTTTTAGAATCCCTTTGATGCCGGCCCAGGAACTCCTTTGCAAGATATCCTTCCTTCAGCAATCGGGTAGCGCCCTGGATGTGGTCGTCATGGTAGTGGGTGTTCATATAATAGGTGAAACCGGTGATGCCCTCCTGCGCCAGAAAGATTTTAACCATCGCTTCCCGGCCCTTAGAGCCGCCATCCACCAGCATGGATTCACCACCGGAACGAATCAGGATGGCATCCCCCACCTTGATGTTAATGAAGTCCACACGCAGCAGATCCTCCCCCTGATCAAACGGGGATTCAGTGAGCGTTGGCACTTCAAAAAACGGCGCCTTGCTCTCGCTTGGTGCGTGGTAAACGGATGCGACACGGCTTTCCGCCTGACTGGCAGCAAGCAGCATCAGGAAAATGAGTAAAAAGCCAAAAATTCGTTTCATCAGATACCCTTTAAAATCACCGCAGTGCAATGTGTGACCATCATACCGCGGGGCTTACGTTCTAAACAGTCAAGGCCTTACAGGGAGTTAATCAGCTCGTACACTTCTTTGTTAAACTGCGGTTTTATTTTCAGCGCCTTATCTAGCGGCATGTGGAAAATCCGCCCATTCTTCAGGCCGATGACCTCGTTGCCAATGCCGTTCTTCAACAGCTCAATTGCCATGTGCGCAGCCTCAAACGCAAAGGATGCGTCCTTGGCAGTCGGCTCATGACCTCTTTGAATGTACCCGATGACATTGGAGCGAACCTGGGATGCCGTCTTGTACCGCAGGACATGCCCCATGCGACGGGCGTTCATCGCCTCCCCTTCAAAGACCTGGGTGTAAGGCTCCAAAAAAGCGTTAAAATCGAAGGGCTTCATGGTTTTGTAGGCCCCTTCCGCGACGATGATGGTGGCGCGGGTGTTGCCCCTTCTGATCAAGCTGTCCAGGCGATTCACAACATCCTGGATGTCCCAGTTCTGCACTTCCGGCACCACCACAATCTCAGACCCAGTGCTCATGGCGGTCGCCATGGCAATGTCACCACAGTTGCGGCCCATGACCTCCACCAAAGCAGGGCGGTCGTGGGAGCGCGAGGTCGCGCGGATGGCCCGCACAGCGTCCACACAGACGTTAACCGCGGTGTCAAAACCCAAAGAGGTCTCGGAATACTCCAAGTCGTTGTCAATGGTACCGGGAATGCCGATGCAAGGCATGCCCAGCTTGCTCATGGCATGCGCGCCTTGGAACGAACCATCGCCCCCGATGACCACCAAACCCACCACGTTCATCTTGCGCAGGAAGTTGACCGCCATCTCCTGGTATTCGGGCAGCACAAACTCCTCACAACGCGCGGTGCGTAAGTAGGTGCCGGGTAAATCCGCAATATCCAGCGCCAGGTCCATGCTCATCTCAGTGTAGCTGTCCTGGGGCCTGAATTTGCCAATGAGACCGTTGAAACCCCGTTTGATCCCGATCAGAGGCATGCCAGCCAGGGCTGCAAACCGGGACACTTCCATCACAGCTGCGTTCATCCCGGGGCTATCACCACCACTGGTAAGGACTGCAATCTTTTTCATAGAGGACTCCTTCACAATGAAAGCAGGACGGCAGGGTGTGTTCACCCTGCCGATTGATTATTTGGTGTGGATCCTGGGCACCATGGGGGCACGGAGCCGGGCTGCCTCAGGCATTTCTGAACCCAGGAGGGGGCGCAGGTAATGCACAAATTCCTCGGTAACATTGTTGCCCGCCTTATTGATGAAATGGTCGGGCATCAGCCTGGTTTTTGCGGCAATTTTCTTCAGGTCCACCAGGCGGTAGTTCACATCATAATTGCCGGTGCGCTCAATGACGATGGAGCCGTCCACATTGTGCCAGATGGCAAACTGGGCTGCCTTTTCCCCCACTTCCCTGGCTTCCCGCTGGTCCACATCGGATACACAGCCGATGAAGGAGCGCTGGAGATAGCCCAGGGTATCGGAGCGGACACGGGACAAGCCCAATTTCTCTTTGACTTCGTTGGCCAACAGCTCACCCAGGGCGCCGGTGCCGGACAGCTGCACATTGCCATGGGCATCCCGTTCGGTGTGCATCAACTTGGACAGGATGGGTTCCCCGTGTTGATCCTGGATGCCTTCTGACACTGCGATCAAGCAGCGGCCATAGCGGTCCTGCATGGTTTTGACATCCTGAACAAAGCTGTCAATGCTGAAGGCACGCTCGGGCAGGTAGACAAGGGGGGGGCCATCCTCCGGGTTTTGACGGGCAACAGAAGCCGCGGCGGTGAGGAAGCCGGCATGACGGCCCATAACCACCACAACATGGACGCCGGGCAGGGCATGGTTGTCCAGGTTGACCCCCATGAAGCTCTGAGCCACAAATTTTGCAGCAGAGGGATAACCGGGGGTATGGTCATTGATCATCAGGTCATTGTCGATGGTTTTGGGGATGTGAATGGCACGGAACTCGTAGCCTTCCTTTTCCGCCTGTTCATTGACAATGCGGACGGTGTCGGAGGAATCATTGCCGCCAATGTAAAAGAAGTACCGCACATCATGCGCGCGGAAGACCTTAAAAATTTCCTCGCAGTATTTCTGATCCGGCTTATCCCGTGTGGAGGACAGGGCGGAGGAGGGCGTCACCGCGACGCGTTCCAGGTTGTGGGTGGTCTCCTGGGTTAGATCCATAAACTGCTCATCAATGATGCCACGCACACCGCCCACCGCGCCATACACCTTGGTAATTTGCGGAAACTTACGGCTTTCCAGTACTGCGCCAACCAGGGATTGGTTGATCACTGCAGTGGGACCGCCGCCCTGGGCAACAACTACTTTACCACTTAATTCCATGAATAATCCTTCCTTAAAAAAACATGATAATGCCCGGCGCGCAATGACACCGGGCAGAAAAATCTTAACCTTTGCCGTTGCAGCCCAGGACGTTGACGATCTTGTGGCGCACCATGCCCTTTAAGGCAGTGCGGGCGTCAGACAGGTACTGGCGGGGGTCAAAGTGATCGGGATGCTCAGCGAAATGCTTGCGGATGACCCCGGTGAAGGCCAGGCGCAGGTCGGAGTCGATGTTGATTTTGCAAACGGCCATGGAGGCAGCCTTCCTGAGCATGGCTTCCGGGACGCCCTGGGCGCCATCCAGCTTGCCGCCGTATTGGTTGATCATCTCCACATACTCGGGGATGACGCTGGAGGCGCCATGGAGCACGATGGGGAAGCCGGGGAGCCGGCGTTGGATTTCTTCCAGGATGTCAAAGCGCAGTTTGGGCTCGCCCTTGAACTTGAAGGCGCCGTGGCTGGTGCCAATGGCGATGGCCAGGCTGTCAACACCGGTCTTGGTGACAAACTCTTCCACGTCCTCAGGGCGGGTGTAGCTGGAATCCTCGGCGGAGACTTTGATGTCGTCCTCCACACCGGCCAGGCGGCCCAGCTCGCCCTCGACGGTGACGTCAAACTGGTGAGCATACTCCACCACCCGGCGGGTGAGCTCGATGTTTTCCGCTAAGGGCAGGTGGCTGCCGTCAATCATCACAGAGGTGAAGCCGCCGTCGATGCAAGCCTTGCATGTCTCAAAATCCGGGCCGTGATCCAGGTGGACCACGATGTCCAGGTTGCTGGTTTCAACAGCCGCCTCAATGAGCTTCATTAAATAGGTATGGTTCGCGTACTTGCGCGCGCCGGCAGACACCTGCAGGATGAGGGGCGCCTTTTCCTCAGCGGCGCCTTCCACGATGCCCTGGATAATCTCCATGTTGTTCACATTGAACGCGCCTACTGCGTAGCCGCCTTCGTATGCTTTTTTGAACATTTCCCTTGAATTGACGAGTGCCATAACTTCCTCCTAACTGCCAGAAAAATCAGGCAGGGCTTTTTAATTAGTATACCTTGTGACCCATACAGTGTCAAACTGATAAATTGACACAAACGCCCATTCCGTCTATACTTCTGACAACTTGTGATGGAAATACCGGAAAGTTGAGGGTTTACCATGTTCGGAAAACGTGGAGATGGATATCTCGTCAAGCAGATAGACCCGGTTGTCGGTCTGATGCCTTACCTGATGCCCATGCGCTGTGACGCGCAGGTGATGCTGACTTACAAAATCAGCTACGAAAAGCTGGCGCGTTTTATGGCAGAGAAGGGCCGGGATGGCTACCGCATCACCTTTATGGAGCTGTTTATCGCGGCCTATGTGCGCTGCATTTCGCAGCTGCCACACTTGAACCGCTTTGTCATCAACAAACGCTACTACACCCGCAAGGACATCGTCTGTTCCTTCGCGGTGCTGCAGGACACGCCGGACGGCTCGGTAAAGGAAAACGTGGCCAAATGCAAATTTGACCCGCACGACACCATCTTTGATGTCGCCGCGCGCATCAAGGAAGCCATCTTAGAGATCCGCAAGGCGGACGCGGACAACAGCACCTTAAAGGTAGCCAATATGCTCAAGCGCCCGCTTATCGCAAACACCATCGTGATGCTGGCGAGGGTCCTGGACCGCTACGGCCTTTTACCCAAGTACATTTTGGACGCCAGTCCCTTTCACACCGGGCTGTTCTTTAGCAACAACGCATCCATCGGCCTGCCGCCTGTCCTTCATCACATCTACAACTTCGGCTCCACCTCGCTGTTTGTCATCATCGGCAATATCGAGCGCACGGTGGAGATAGACAGCAATGGGCAGCCCGTCCGCAAGCGCATCCTGCCCGCTGGGGTCACCGCGGATGAGCGTATTTGCGCTGGGATGGAGTACAGCAAGTTCCTGCGCATGTATCAACACCTGCTGAACAACCCCGAGGAATTGGAAGTGCCGCCTGAGGACGTTTTCTTTGACGAAGGACACGTCATCAGTCTGCCACCGGTGAAAAAGCCCAAAAACCGCTTTCGCAGCAGGATGGGTAAACTGCGCCCAAAGCGCAAAAATGCTTCCTGAATGTAAGAGTCCCCCATCATCAAGCCCCGACGTGTTGTCGGGGCTTGAAATGTGTTGGGACTAGTTCTGCTCTGCCAGGGCGGGCTGTCCCTCTGGTAATTTTGCCGGACTTGCGAGGATGTCCATGAACTGCTCGCCGGTCAATGTTTCCTGATCATACAAGACTTTGGCAATCTCGTGCAGTTTACGCTCATTCTCCTTGAGCGCCAGGTAGGCTTTATCGTACTGTTCTTTAACAATCTGTACAGTGATGGCGTCAATCTTGCCTTGGGTTTCGCTGGAGCAATTGGTGGTGAACCCGCCCCCTAAGTACTGGCCTTGCTGCTGGTCAAAGGCGACCATGCCAAACTCCTCCACCATGCCAAAGCGGGTGACCATGGCGCGGGCTAATTTGGTGGCCTGCTCGATGTCATTGGCGGCGCCGGTGGTGATGGAGTGAAAGACCAGTTCCTCCGCAGCGCGGCCGCCTGTGAGGGTGGAAATCTTATCCTGTATGTCCTCTTTGCTCATCAAGTAGCGCTCCTCCTCCTCCACCTGCATGGTGAAGCCCAGGGCGCCAGAGGTGCGCGGGATGATGGTAATCTTATGAACCGGCGCAGAGCCTGCCTGAAGGGCCGCCACCATGGCGTGACCGACCTCGTGGTAGGCGACAATCTTCTTTTCCTTGTCGCTCATCACCCGGTCCTTCTTTTGATGGCCGGCGACGATGACGTCGATGCTCTCCTCCAAGTCCTCCTGGGTGACTGTCTTGCGGTTATTGCGCACAGCACGCAGGGCAGCCTCGTTAATCAGGTTGGCCAAATCCGCGCCGGAAGCGCCAGCCGCCGCGCGGGCGGCGCGCTCCAAATCCACATCCGGGGCCAAGCGGACCTTTTTGGCGTGGACTTTTAAGATAGCAACACGGCCGGGCAAATCGGGCAACTCCACCGGGATGCGCCGGTCAAACCGCCCGGGACGGGTCAGGGCCGGGTCCAATATCTCCGGTCTGTTGGTCGCAGCCAGAATCATGACACCCTTGCTGGCGTCAAAGCCGTCCATCTCGCTCAGCAGCTGGTTCAAGGTCTGCTCACGCTCATCATTGCCGCCAAAGCCGGCGCCGGACTCGCGGCGCTTGCCGATGGTGTCAATCTCATCAATGAAGACAATGCAGGGTGCCTTCTCATTGGCCTGCTTGAACAGGTCGCGCACCTTGGCTGCGCCCATGCCCACAAACATCTCCACAAACTCGCTGCCAGAGATGGAGAAAAAAGGCACCTTGGCTTCACCCGCGACAGCCTTGGCCAATAGTGTTTTACCGGTACCCGGAGGCCCCACCAGCAGCACACCTTTGGGCATCACCGCGCCGACCTCGGTATATTTCTTGGGGTTATGAAGGAAGTCCACCACCTCGTTTAAGGCTTCCTTGGCTTCCTCCTGCCCCGCCACGTCCTTAAAGGAGGTGCCGGTTTCCGACTCGATGTAGATTTTCGCGTTGCTTTTGCCCAGTTGCATTGCGTTCATCCCGCCCATCTTGGTGAGGCGGTTCCCAAGCACCCTGCCCAAGAGAATAAAAATGCCAATGGGCACTATCCAGGACAGCAGGAAAGTCATGATGGGGGATGCCGGCTCCACAATGGGCGAATAGAACTTGATGCCCGCTTTATGCATCTTTTCCAACAAATTAGGGTCATCCATCAGCCCTGTCTTGTACAGCTTGATGGGGTCAGACCTGTCCGCGAACAGAATCTGCACGTCATCCCGGCTGACTTCTGAAACATCCCCCTTTGTAAGCATGTCCAAAAACTCATTGTAGGGCACCTCCGCAACCTTCGGCTTCAATAGCCGCGGGAAAACAAAGGCGTTGAGCAACATGATTACAAGCATGGCGATCAGGTAGTAATAGATAAAGGATTTCCGGGGGGGCTTGAATTCTTTCATTTGTTTGTCTCCATTAATCGGTTCGTCGGTTTGTATCCTTACAACTCAACCATGGATTTACGGTAGTTGAGATAGCGCATGGTGATGCCGGCGACTTTGCCATCCACAATGTCATACAACAGGATGGTAGTGGACGCGTCCGCGCTGCCGACATAGACGTATTGCAAAATGCCGGTGTTGGGATCATCAGAGGCGATCTTGTAGTTGGCGTAGCCGTCTTTAATGTCAAAATAGATGCCGCGGTCGCCCCGGTCATTGGGCGGTTGGCCTTTGTCGGTAAATTTGTCGGTGACCTCTTTCATGACCATGCCTATCGCCGTGTTACGGGGGCCCTTCATGCTGGCCAGGTTGGTTGTCACGTGGTAAACCACAATGCCTTCCTCTGACTGCGTGAAGCGTGCCTCACCCCAGGGATACACAGCCCGGGTTGCAGGACCTGGAACCGATTCGTTCAAAACCGGTGCCTCGCTTTGCGGTTCTCCATACTGCGCGATGAAGGCATCCCTGGTGGTCTTCATCAGCGTGAAGCCGGCGAATTGATCCTTTTCTGAACGGAAGAAGGACTTGTACGGCCTGTTGACCTTGTACTCCAAAATCATCTCGCTGGAGATTTTGCCATAGCGGTTGACCGCAATGGCGCGCAGCAGACTCTTCCCGGGCGGAATCAGGATGGGTTCGCCATCATAGCGCGGGGAATCCAAATCCGGCTTGGTGCCGTCCAGCGTGTAATACAAGGTGACGTCCTTGTCCTCCTCATCCACAATGCGCAGGGAGACGCGGATCTGGCGCTCGTAGGTCTTGGGCTGCATATTGGCCTTGGGGGCCATGGGTGTGGGCAGGGTGATGGTGTACCGCACGGACATCTCATCGCTTACCAGCTCACTGGATACACAGACTGCGCGGAAGTGATAGGTCCCTTCCGTGATGCGGATGGTGCCGGTGTACTTGATGCCTGTTTCTGGCAGCAGGCCGTCACCTGTGGTGTAGTAGATGTCATAATCCTGGGGTGAAATAAAGGAGATGTCCTTGCTGTACATGTGCTTGCCCGCGGCCAGGGAGGCCTTGGGCGGCTGAGGCACCAGCTGAGAGCGCTGGTTGAAAAAGCCTTCGTCCCCTGTTTGGTCGTAGGCTAACTGCATCAGGGTAACCGCCTCAAAAATGCGGTCTTGATCCAGCAGGATGTTGATGGCCAGGCGGTAGGCCTCCGGCTTTTTGGGCGCAAGCTGCGTGTAGATGCGTTGGTACACTGCCTCCGCGTCAATGGTTTGGTTGGCTGCCTCGTACGCCTCCGCCAGCAGCAGCAGTTTCTCATCCAAGTCCTTGCGCTCAGGCTCGATGGTTTCCGCTGTCTTATAGGTTTCAATCGAGCGGGAGATATAGCCCTGATCTAGTAGCTCAGTTCCCAGCGTCCAGTAGGCGTCAGAGCTGGCGGTCCTACCCATGCGGGCCTTGACCAATTGTCCGGAAGGGGAAACTTGCAGCCAGATGAGCACGCCGATACCAGCCGCCATCATGAGCGCCATCACAACCACCGCGACCTTCAGCCAATTGATCATCCCGCCCTGATAGGTAGGGTTCTTGGATTTACGGCTGCGGCGCTTGTTGCGCTTTCTGCGTGTTTTCTTAAGCACACGCTTGTTGCCGGGGACCGTTTTATATAGATGCACCCGGGCATCGGTCAAGTCCGCAGACGCCTCATGATCATCGGCCATCGGCTCCGGCTCAGCACCCATGTATTGCCCGCAAAAGGGGCACATGCGGGAAGCGGTGTTTGATTCCTGGTTGCAAGACTTACAGATCATGGCTCAATCAAGCCCCATTAAGGCTTCGTATTCCGGGTCGTGGTCAAAGGTGCGCTCCGGCGCCTCCCCGCCCAAGGCCTCAATCGCCGCGCGCAGCTCGATATAATCCAGGTACTTCAGGGTTTCTTCGTTCGCGCGTTCCATCAATACCGGCAAGGCCCGCACATCGCCCAGCCGCCCCAGATAGGCAGCCAGGACCGCCTGGCGCTCCGGCAGGGCGTCAAACAAACGGATGAGGCTGGTGTAGACTTCCGGATGCCCAGGATAGCGGCTGAGGACGGACAGGAGCGCTTCACGCCCGATATCGTTCGCCTCGTTTAAAGCCTCCAGCATCATGGGCACAGCCTGCTCCCCCATCTCCTCCAGGCTCTCCAGCGCGAAATCGGCCAGCTCATCCCTGTCCTCCCGCGCCAGCTGCCAGGCGATATAGGCCTGCATGGGCTTTGTGCTGCCGATGTCCTGCAGCAGCCGCACGCAAAGCATCCGGGCTTCCATCCCAGTATGCGCATCAAACAGCAGGTTCATCAGGGGATGCTCCGATTCTGGCCCCAGTTCCACAATGCGCATCAGCAATAAATCAGGCAGCGGAACATCCGCATTCAAATAACCCATCATCATCTCAAGGAGCTGCTCCGGGCTGTTCATCGCCCCGAAGAAGGCGGCAGGTGTTTGCATGTCCAACCAGGGCATGGGGCTGTTTGAGAACAGGTCATACAGCTGGGGCATCATCTGCTCCACCTGGGCGATATCCAGCAGCTCGTCCTGGTGTTCCTCCAGCCAAGCGTGCATGAAATCCATAAAATGCTGGTCGAAATTGATATAGGTCAAGGCTGATTCTCCTTCAAAATGGTGCGGATGTCATCCGGTGTAAAGCTGCGCTTTTCCCTGCAGAAGTGGCAGGTGAGCTGTGCAGGCTCGCCAGTATCAAGCATGTCCTGCAAATCTGCCCGGCCCAAGGCAGCCAGCGCCCTGCGCATCTTTTCCCGGCTGCAGTCGCACTGCAAACTGATCTCCTCCTCGCCCAAGATCTTGGGCTTGAAGTCTAAAAACCAGGAGGTCGCCAATTGCCGAAGGCTGCGGTCGTAGATTTCGCGGCTGATGTTGGCGTAAAAGGGGATGCGCAGCTCAAGCTCCGCAATGGTTTTATCAGAGCAACCGGGCATCGCCTGGATAAGAATGCCGCCGGATGACAGCACCACACCGTCCTGGTTTAAGCAGCCTAAGGCCACCAAGGAAGGCACCTGCTCTGACACGGTGAAGTAGTGGGCAAAATCCTCCCCCAGTTCGCCTGAAACCAGGTGGCTGATGGAGGAAAACGGCTCGCCTCCTTTAAAATCCTTCACGACCACAATCTGGCCTTGCCGACCGATGAATCCAGCCACATCAAAGCGGTCATCCTGATGCCTGGGCAGCTCCACCTGCGGGTTTCCCACTGAGATTTTCAGGTGGTTAGCCTGCACGCCGCAGGTGACCCTGCCCCCTGCCCCATCCCCGGCGATGGTCACAGTGAGGCGGCCTTCCTCTTCTTTCATCAATCCGCCCATCATCGCGCAGACAGGCAGCACCCTGCCAATCGCAGCGGTGGCGGTGTCGCTGGCCTGATGGATGTCCGCCGCTTCCTGCGTCATGCGGGTCGTGCGAACCATCATCACACGGACCTCACCATCGTTTAACATCAGCCGCAACAGGCTGTCTTTGTCTGGATAAATCAATTGATCTGTCATGGTTTTAGTCTTCATTCCTTCAAGGCTGTAACATGCAGGCGCTGCGCGTTGTTAGCCGGTTTCTTCATGGTGTAGTTTCCAAAACACTGGATGTCCCGGAAGCCTGTTTCACCAAGCGCTATACGCAGCTCCTCCTGGGTATAGGCGCGCTGGATCTGCTCCTCCTCGATGCGCTGGTAGCGGCCGTCCTGGTCCTTAACAAAAATGGTCAGGGAAAGCTGCAGCAGGCTGCTGTCGCTGTCAAAGGCATTCTCCCAGATATAGCAGATGTCCTCTTCACGCAGAATCTGGGGCGTCTCCCCCAGCACACGGCTGAGTTTATCATAGCTTGATACGTCAAATGCCAACACACCCCCGGGTTTCAGCGCGGCATGGGCACTGCGCAAAAAGGCATACAACGAGGCAGTATCAGGCAGATAATTCACCCCGTCACAGCCGCAGAGGACAGCATCTACAGGACGGTGCGTCTGCAGTGACCGCATATCCTGCCGCAGGAAGGTAAGCGATAAGCCGGCAGATTTCGCCTTGGCCGCAGCAATGCTCAACATCTCCTCTGATAAATCGCTTGGCAGCACATGAAAATCCTGCGCTAAGCGAATTGTCAGATTGCCCGTGCCGCAGGCAGTTTCAAGCACCGTGGCGTTTTCATGCACCCCGTTTAGCAAAAGCAGCCGCTTGTAGTGCGCTGCCCATGCGTCGTAATCTACCTGTGCCATCAATCGGTCGTAGACATAAGCAAAATCCGCGTACACTTAGGTTTCGTCCTCTTCCTCAAACTCATCCTCGTAATCATCCTCAAAGGAGAGGCCGCGGTTGACCTCTGCGCCCGCGATGCGCGGGTTAATGTAGCGGTCAAAGGTGGCGTTTGTAAAAGCAGCGTGGACAAAGCGGGCCAGCGCGTTGCCAATCAACACATAGTAGCCTGCCAGCGCCATCACCGTGTACATCATGTAGGGCGTGAAAAAGGCAACCAGGGCTGCGATCAAGGACGGCAGCAAGGTCACCAGGCGTACGCCCACCGTCTGCGGCAGGCGGCCGATGGACAGAAGCAATGCGTTGCGGATCAAGGTCATCAGGCTCATTTTATATGTGACCATCATGGGATACATGAACACCAGGGACATCATCCAAATGACACCCAGCGCCATGGTCAGCACCTGAGGTACGACAAAGAACATGCCGTTGGTCTGCGCCATGCCGCCATAGAACTGCCAACACACAAGCATGACGATGGGCACCAGGCCCGTAATCGCGGAGATGGCCAGCGCCTGTTTCCAATTATCCTTCACGGCATCCTTAAAATCTGACCAGATGAAGGCGTGCTCATCCCGCGCCCAGTTGCGCGTGATATAGGCCATGCCCGCCTGAACAGGGCCGGTGATGGCGATGGCAGGGATCAACAGCACCAGGGAGGAGAAAAGGATGTTATAAATCTGCTGCGGGCTATCCTTGACCATCTGGGCCGCAAGCTCTGCCTGCTCGGGGTCAGATAGAGCGTCAGCCACACCAATCAGGTGGGAAAACAGGGAGTTGACCAGCAGAATCATCACATACATCAAGGGGATAAAGGCAATCGCAGTCATCAGGTTTAAGCGGAACAGGCCGGAGAGCCGTATGCGCAGCATCTCCCAAAACAGCTGCCAACGGTTGCGCGGCAAGTCATCCCGCTTATAATCGCCCTTGCCGCTCTTTCCGTAGTAGTAATTGTTCATCAATTTGCCAAACACGCTACCGCCTCCAACAATCAGGTTTTCTGGATTATACCATATATAAAGCCCAGCGAACTGGAAGTTTATAAACTTGTAACATCTGCCGGAAATATCCTGTACAAAAAAAGAACATTTATGGTATCCTATCCGCATAAGCTATCTGGATGACGAAGAAAAAAACTGTTGCAGGAGAATTTCATGAAGGATTATGCCCGCATCTTACAGGAAGAACTGGTGCCCGCCATGGGTTGTACCGAACCCATCGCCATCGCCCTATGCGCCGCGAAAGCGCGCGCGATGCTGGGACAGGATCCCGAGCGGATGGAGCTGCACTGCAGCGGCAACATCATCAAAAACGCGCGTAGTGTGACTGTGCCAGGCACCAAGGGCTTGTGCGGCATCGACGCTGCGGCGGCGGCGGGCTGCTTTGGCGGGGACGCGGACTTGCTGCTGGAGGTTTTAAACCCGCTGACGGACGCATCCTTAGCGAAAGCCAAACAGTTTGTGGAGGAACGCAAACTACAGATCTTTCACGCCAAGAATGTGGACAGCTTGTACATCAAAGCGCGCCTGTTTGCGGGCAATCAGGTTGCTGAAGCAGTTATTGAAGGCGAGCACACCCATTTTTCGCAGCTGACCCTAAATGGGGAGCACCTGCTGCTCGCACAGCATAAACCGGCTGAAAACAAAGAAACAGAAGAAGAGATCGATGTGGCGGACATCCTTCGCTTCGCGGAAGCGCTGGACTGTGATAGACAGATTGTCCTTTGTGACTTGATTGACCGGCAGATTCGGCTGAATCTGGCCATCGCGCAGGAAGGGCTGGATCACAGCTACGGCGCGATGGTGGGGCGCACACTGCTGGACTGCGCGCCAGACGCGCTGCGCGAGCGCATCCGTGCCTATGCCGCAGCCGGCTCTGACGCCCGGATGGCTGGCTGCGCGATGCCCGTCGTCATCAACTCCGGCTCTGGCAACCAGGGCATCACCGCCTCCCTCCCGCTGATTATCTACGCACAGGAGAAGGGCATTGATCAGGAAACACTGCGCCGCGGGCTGGTGCTGTCCAACCTTCTGGCCATCATGATCAAGCGCCTCATTGGCCGACTGTCCGCCTTTTGCGGTGTGGTCAGCGCAGCAGCAGCCGCAGGCGCAGGGCTGGCTTGGCTGCAAGGGTTAAATGAGGAACAGATCTCAAAGATTATAAGCATTTCGCTGCTCACCGCTGGCGGTATTTTCTGCGACGGGGCAAAAGCTTCCTGTGCAAGTAAAATCGCGGTCTCCCTGGACAGCGCGCTGCTGGCGCTGGACATGGTAAAAAAAGGCCGTTCTCTTCCTGTCTTCCAAGGTTTGGATGCCGGGGATATCAATGTCACCATCCGACACATCGCACGCATCGCGCGGGAAGGCATGATGGAACCGGACAACATGATTTTGCAGACCATGCTGGCAACCACCCCCCACCAGGACGCATAAGCACGGTTTTGACTGACGACAAGCGAGTCCCACACGAAAAACCAAAGCTGACAAGCGCTACGGAACAACTAATCCACTTCATTATGCGCGCGGGAAGGCGGACATGGATTGCCCTCGCCCTCTTTAATCAACAACAAAACAGGCGCTATGTTTGAGCCCTTTGCTAAGCACAAAAGGGCAGGGTTTACACCCCTCCACGATGACAAAAAAGAAAATTCAAAATAAAAACAACCGGCCTTATTGTTAGGCTTTGGGGCTTGATAATTTGTAGGGCATCCGGTATACTTTGTATGAACTAAATACAGGCTGGTTGATCGTTTTCAGGAGAACGCACGCAGGTGCGGCCGAAGGAATAAGTGCCCACCGTACCGGGTTGGCACGAAGATCTCAGGAAAAAGGACTGAAAGCGGGACAGCAACTCTGGAGAGCACAGTCACCGGCGAAGCAATCGCGGCAATCGCGAGAATCTTTCAGGTTTTACACAGAGACAAAGGTACTCTGGTTTTAACGACTTGAAAGGAGGGCAAACAGGTGAAGGTGCTGACCAACAACCCCAAGGTATTGGAACAGTTTCATTCTTACCCTGCGGTAACAGTTGATTACCGCGCGGTTTCACTGCACGAGCTGATGGTATTGGTTCGTGATTTTGTTCATGCAAGGCACCGCCTGCTGACCCACCCTCTCTCCGGCAGCGTCAAGCCCAATGAGACCTTGTACAAATCCATTGGCTTGACGGAGCAACCAGAAGACCAGCTTTGCCTTGAATCATTAAACTTGATTGAGCAAAGCATCAGTACGGTTGACCGCTTCGCGCGGATTCGAAAGGACATCAAAGAGGAGCATCACCAGGACTTGCAGCTGGTGGATTTGACTTTGATTTCCTCCGCCATCGACAGTCTGGCCGCGGCAAAGCCGCTGCCAGGCACTCCCCCATCAGGGTCCTCACGGCTGTCATCCACTTGATGGCAGACCGTTTCAATCATACGATTTCATTGAAAAGGAGGAAGTTCAGTTTGAGATTAGAACTAGGTTACATCCACATCACTGACATCCGCTTTGGCGACGCGTCCAAGGTGGAGGATGGCGTGCTGTACGTCAATGCAGAGGAAGTGGAAGCGCTGGTCCTTCGGGATGAGCGCATCACCAGCGTGAAGGTTGACATGGCCCGCCCCGGTGAGAGCGTCCGCATCACCCCGGTGAAGGACGTGATTGAGCCGCGCGTGAAGGTGGAGGGGCCAGGCGGCATGTTCCCCGGCGTCATCTCCCCGGTGGATACCGTGGGCAGCGGCAAGACCCATGTGTTAAAAGGCGCGGCCGTTGTCACCACCGGCACCATCGTCGGCTTCCAGGAGGGCATCCTGGACATGAGCGGCGTGGGCGCGGACTATACCCCTTTCTCCAAGACCAACAACCTGGTGCTGGTCATCATCCCGCGCAAGGGCTTGGGCTCCCACGAGCATGAGCACGCCGTGCGAGAAGCTGGGCTTAAAACCGCGGTTTATCTGGGCGAGTTGGCCCGCGAGTTGACCCCCGACAGCACAGAAGTGTTTGAGACGCTGCCGCTGACTGAGGGCGTAAAGCAATTCCCGGATCTGCCGCGGGTTGGATACGTGCAGATGCTGCAAAGCCAGGGCCTTTTGCATGACACCTATGTATATGGTGTGGACGCCAAGCGCATCCTGCCCACCTTAATGTCCCCGACAGAGGTCATGGACGGCGCGATTATCTCCGGCAACTGTGTGTCCGCCTGCGACAAGAACCCCACCTATGTGCACCAGAACAACCCCATCGTACATGATCTGTTTGCGCGCCATGGCAAGGATCTGAACTTCGCCGCCATGATCATCACCAACGAGAATGTTTATCTGGCCGACAAGATCCGCTCCTCGGACTGGACAAGCAACCTGTGCGCCTTCCTGTCCTTGGATGGCGTCATCATCTCTGAGGAGGGCTTTGGCAACCCCGATACCGACTTGATGATGAACTGCCGCAAGATTACGGACAAGGGCATCAAGACCGTCGTCATCACCGACGAATATGCAGGCCAAGACGGCGCATCGCAGTCCCTGGCAGACGCGCATGAGTCCGCGGACGCGCTGGTCACGGGCGGCAACGCCAACCAGGTGGTCACCCTGCCCCGGATGGACAAGATCATCGGGTCTGAGGAATATGTCGGAATCATCGCCGGCGGCTGGGACCAAAACAAGCACGAGGATGGCACCATCACCGTGGAGATCCAGGCCATCACCGGCGCCACCAGCGAAGTAGGCTTCGCGCACCTGAGCGCGAGATAAGAGCATTTAGAAAGGAGAGGGATACACTTGAGCAAGAAAAGGGTCGTTCATTATATCAACCAGTTCTTCGCGCAGATTGGCGGCGAAGAAATGGCCCATGTCAAACCCGAGTACCGCGAAGGCCCCCTAGGTCCAGGCCTTGCCTTTGGCCCGGCTTTTGGTGATCACGCCGAGATCGTCGGTACTGTCATCTGCGGGGACTCCTATTTTAACGAAAACATGGAGGAGGCGAAGGCCGAACTGCTGAAGATGATCAAAGCGGCGAAGCCGGATCTGTTCATCGCGGGGCCTGCCTTTAACGCCGGACGCTACGGCGTTGCCTGCGGCGCAATCTCCGAGGCCGTGAAAAATGAGCTGGGCATCCCGGTCTTAACCGGCATGTATGAGGAGAACCCCGGCGCTGACATGTTTAAATCCGCTGTTTACATCGTTTCCACCCGCAACAGCGCGGTGGGCATGCGTGACGCGGTGAAGAAGATGTCTGCCCTGGCGCTAAAAATGCTGAAGGATGAGCCCATCGGCGCCTCCAGCGAGGACCACTACATCCCCCAGGGCATCCGTGTGAACCTGTTTGAAAAGGACAGGGGCTCCAAGCGCGCGGTGGACATGCTGCTTAAAAAGCTGAAGGATCAGCCCTATGTCACCGAGTACCCCATGCCCGCCTTTGACCGGGTGGATCCGCAGCCCGCTGTGAAGGACATCCGCAGCGCGAAAATCGCGCTGGTCACATCCGGCGGCATTGTGCCCAAAGGCAACCCTGACCACATCGAGAGCTCCAGCGCGACCAAGTACGGCCGCTATGACTTGGAAGGCGTCAACTACCTGTCCAAAAACCGCTATGCCACCGCGCACGGCGGCTATGACCCTTCCTACGCCAACGAAGACCCCGACCGGGTGGTGCCGGTTGACATGATGCGTGAGTTTGAGAAGGAAGAAAAGATCGGTTCCCTGTACCGCTACTTCTTCTCCACCGTCGGCAACGGCACTGCGGTTAAAAACGCCAAGGCGTTTGCGGAAGAGTTTTCTAAGGAATTAATAGAGGAGAACGTTCAGGCTGTGATCCTGACCTCCACATGAGGGACCTGCACACGTTGCGGCGCAACGATGGTAAAAGAAATTGAACGTGCGGGCATCCCGGTGGTTCATATTTGCACAGTCACCCCCATCTCTCAGACCGTAGGCGCAAACCGGATTGTTCCGGCCATTGCCATCCCCCATCCCCTGGGCGACCCCTCCCTGCCGCTGGAAGAGGAGAAAGCCGTCAGGCGCCGGATTATGAACGCCGCGCTCAAGGCCCTGTCAACCGAGATCAGCGAGCAGACCGTGTTTGACGTAGATTAACAGGGAAGAGGAAAACTGATGACAGAGAATATGTATGACGTAATCATCATCGGCGCAGGGCCTGCGGGCCTTTCCGCCGCCATCTACACCGGACGCGCGCGCCTGAATACCCTCATCATCGAGAAGGAAAAGGATGGCGGGCAGATTGTGATTACGTCTGAAATCGACAACTACCCCGGCTCCCTTGCGAACGAGAGCGGCCCCTCCCTGGTGGACCGCATGGTCGCCCAGGCTGATCGCCACGGCGCGAAGAAGGTGTACGACACCGTCATCGCCTGCGACCTTAAGGGCGATATCAAGCATGTAAAATGCAAAAAAGCCGAGTACACCGCGCATAGCGTCATCATCGCGGCCGGTGCGCACCCGCGGCCCATTGGCTGCACGGGCGAGCAGGAGTTCATCGGCAAGGGTGTCTCCTACTGCGCAACCTGCGATGCCGACTTCTTTGAGGACATGGACATCTATGTCGTGGGCGGCGGGGATACGGCGGTAGAGGAAGCCCTGTACCTGACCAAGTTTGGCCGCCAGGTGACCCTCATCCACCGGCGTGACCAACTGCGCGCCATCAAATCCATCCAGGACAGGGCGTTTGCCAACAAGAAGCTGAACTACATGTGGGACACGGTGGTGACGGAGTTGCACGGGGACGGGATTTTAGAATTCATGACCGTCAGGAACGTGAAGACCGGCGAAGAAACCGTCATCAAAGCCAACGAGGACGACGGCACCTTCGGGCTGTTCGGCTTTGTCGGCTTCATCCCTGAGAGTGAGCTCTTCAAGGATCAGCTGAACCTGCGCAATGGCTACATCGTGACAGATGACAACATGCACACGGAGATCCCGGGCGTGTTTGCCGCGGGCGATATCCGCGAGAAAAGCTTGCGCCAGGTGATTACGGCTGCCGCTGACGGCGCGATTGCCGCGATGGAAGCCAATGCCTACATCGAAGGCTATTGCCTGGTCAACCTTGGGTAGACTGTAAACAGAGACCCAATGACACAAGAACCAATTGGAGGTAAACAATGATTGATCTGACCAAAGAAACCTTTGAAGCCGAAGTGCTGCAAGCTGACGGCACCGTGTTTGTGGACTTCTATTCAGACGGCTGCATGCCCTGCAAGGCGCTGGAGCCCTTTGTCAAGGAAATGGCCGGAAAATACGGCGAGCACATGAAGTTTGCCGGCCTGAACACCACCAAGGCCCGCCGCCTGGCCATCAGCCAGAAGGTGCTGGGCCTGCCTGTGATGGCCATCTACAAAAATGGCGAGAAGGCAGAGGAGTTGGTGAAGGATGACTGCACCCATGAGAACATTGAGGAAATGATCAAACGGCATCTGTAAGCCGATTCATGTCGTAAGTAACCGCATTTCCGCGGTGGCTTTCATTATGAAAGAAAGGAGGAAATAGCGTTGAGCTTGCTAACGGATAAAAAACTTATCATCATTGGCGACCGGGATGGTATCCCCGCCCCGGCCATTGAGGAGTGCTTCAAAAACATCGATGCGCAGGTTGTGTTTTCCTCGACTGAATGCTTTGTCTGAACGAGCGCGGGGGCAATGGACCTTGAGAACCAGAAGCGGGTAAAAGAGCTGGCTGAAAAGTATGGCCCGGAGAACATTGTTGTGATCCTGGGCGCTGCCGAAGGCGAAGCCGCAGGTCTTGCGGCGGAAACCGTCACAGCCGGTGACCCGACGTTCGCAGGTCCCTTGACCGGAGTCCAGTTAGGACTGAGCGTATATCACGTCTGCGAAGACGAAATCAAGAGCTTAATCGACGAAGACATCTATGACGAGCAAATCGGCATGATGGAGATGGTGTTTGATGTTGACGAAATCGTCAGCGAGATGACCGCCATTCGAAGCGAACACGGCAAGTACTGATTGACTTTCAATCAGTGTGCAAAAAACAGGGGCGGTGCAGCATTATGCGGCCCGCCCCTCATTCTAGAGAATCAATGAGTGAACAGCTCATCAAAATAAAATCATCTGGAGGTACTATGAACAGCGTCCTGGCCGCAACGAGTTATATTTTAGTGCATACCCCTGACATGGTGCTGCACAACGGAACCACCCAAACCACTGAAAAAACGGTGAACCCCGGGTCGGACTATCTAAAAGCCCTGCCCCAACACATCCGCAGTTACGAGCAGGCGCTTTCCTATGCCCCTAACCAGGCCTATATCGGCGGGATGACGCCGGATGAGCTGGACAAGATGCCGCAGCCCTGGTACCCCAACCCAGTTGAAAAGGCAGAGCGCTTCGCCAAATATGGCGAAATCATGCCGCAGGACGAGTTTTTGCTGCTGCTCCAGGCCTGTGATGTGTTTGACCTGGCCTTTTTATCCAAGGATTTTGTGGCCAAGACCAAGCCCGCCTTTGAACAGCACTTTCTGATGCGTGAGGACATCGTCGCGCGCGTCAAAGAGGGCGTGGATGTGGAAAACATTCGCAAAAATGTCGAGGAAGAGCACGCGGAAGGCCTGTACCACCTGGGTGAGTTGGTGGGCTATATCAAGCGTGCGCATGACGTGGACGCCAACCTGGCAGCACATGTCATTCTGGAGAACCTGGTCAGCAAGGCCTCCAGCGTCCTGGCCCTTTTGCACCTGGTCCACAACGCTGGCATCAACGCGGATGAGATTGAATATGTCATTGACTGCAGTGAGGAAGCCTGCGGCGATATGAACCAGCGCGGCGGCGGCAATTTTGCCAAGGCAGCAGCTGAAATCGCGGGCCTTTCCAACGCCACAGGCAGCGACCAGCGCGCGTTTTGCGCTGCCCCCGCCCATGCCCTGGTGACCGCGGCCTCCCTGGTCAAAGCGGGCACCTTTAAAAAGGTGGTCGTCACCTCTGGCGGCTCCACCGCGAAACTGGGCATGAACGCCAAGGACCATGTGCGCAAGGACATGCCTGTTTTGGAAGATACAGTCGGTGGATTCGCGGCCTTGATTTCCGTGGATGACGGCGTCAACCCGGAGATTGACCTGGACATCGTGGGCCGACACGTGGTGGGCACCGGTTCCTCCCCACAAGCGGTTATCACCAGCCTGGTCCTAAAACCCTTGGAGAACGCGGGCATGAAGATCGCGGATGTGGACAAGTACGCGGCGGAAATGCAAAACCCGGACATCACCAAGCCTGCAGGCGCGGGGGACGTACCCCAGGCCAACTTTAAGATGATTGCCGCCCTGGCCGTCAAAAGCGGGGAGATTGGCCGCACGGAATTAAACAGCTTTATTGAGGAGCATGGCATGGTCGGCTGGGCGCCCACACAGGGGCATATTCCCTCCGGCGCGCCCTACCTGGGCTTCGCGCGCCAGGACATACTGGATGATCGCATTAAGACCGCAATGATTATTGGCAAGGGCAGCCTCTTTTTAGGCAGGATGACCAACCTGTTTGACGGCATCTCCTTTGTGCTGCGCAAGAACCGCGGCAAGCAGGCGCCCGAGCAGGCCATCTCCAAGCTGGAGGTTCGCGGCTTGATTGCCGAAGCGCTGCGCGCGTTCGCCGGCTCCATGATGGATGAATCTGGAGGCAGCCATGCCTAAGACAAGTGTTCAAGCGCTTATCAAGGAAACCTTTTTGGACATGGCGGAAGCGCTGGAAAGCGGCCGGATGGGCGGACGTCCCAAGATTGCGCTGACTGGCATTGGCAGCGAACTGGGCGAGGAAAATGCGCTAGCAGGCGCGGTGCTTGCCAGCAGGGCGGGTGTGGATGTCACCTATATCGGCACCTTGACCAATGAGGCTGTCACCCATGTATTTGCAGATAACGAAGACGAAGCGCATCAGGCAATGGAGCGGCTGCTGGATGAAGGTGCGGTCGCCGGTGCAGTGACCATGCACTACCCCTTCCCCATCGGCGTTGCCACCGTAGGCCGCGTTGTCATCCCCGCCAACGGGCGGGAGATGTTCCTGGCCACCACCACCGGCACTGCGTCAACGGACAGGGTGACTGGCATGGTGCAAGGCGCCATCTACGGGATTATCGCGGCCAAAGCCTGCGGACTTGTAAACCCCAGTGTTGGCATACTGAACATCGACGGCGCGCGGCAAACGGAAATCGTGTTGAACAAGCTGATTGACGCTGGTTATCCCATCACCCTGGCGCAATCCGGACGCGCGGACGGCGGCTGCATCATGCGTGGAAATGATGTGCTGGCAGGCTCTGCAGATGTGATGGTGACGGATACCTTAACCGGCAACCTGGTCATCAAGATGGTGTCCAGCTTTGGCAGCGGCGGTACCTATGAATCCCTGGGTTATGGCTATGGCCCAGGAATCGGGGAAGATTATGACCGGCTAGTGATGATTGTCTCCCGCGCCAGCGGCGCCAGCGTCATCTCCGGCGCGCTTAGGTACGCGGCCACACTCATTCAAAACGATTATCAAGCGGTTATCAAACGTGAGTTTGAGCTGGCCAAGAAGGCGGGCTTAAAAGAGTTGCTGTCAGAGATTACCGCCGCCAAAAAAGCAGCCGCGCCCGAGAAAAAGGTTATCGCCCCCCCTAAGGAGATTGTCACCTGCGACATCGCGGGCATTGACGTAATGGACCTGGAGAACGCGGTGGAACTTCTGTGGGAGAACGGCATCTACGCCGAATCCGGCATGGGCTGCACCGGCCCCATTGTGCTGATCGCGGACGACAAACTGAATCAATCCGCGGAGATCCTGCGCAAGGGCGGCTTCATCAGCTGATTTAAACAAACTAAAAACGCTTCCTGCGATTGGTTCCCAGGAAGCGTTTTATTGTGTATGTTGTTATTCCCAGCTGACCATCACCTTCACATCGGATGCCTCCTTGACGGTGCCGATGACACGCGCGTCGGGACAGACGGCCTTCAAGCGCGCATACATCTCCTGCGCGCAGTCAGGTGACACACTCATCAGCAGGCCGCCGGAGGTTTGCGGGTCATGCAGCAAATCGGCGATTGCAAACGGAATCCCCTTTTCCAGACGCACATCCGGCTTTAGGTACTCCTGGTTGCGCAGCAGGCCGCCGGGGATGATGCCTTCCTCCGCGCTTTCCTGCGCGCCGGGCAGCAAGGGAACCGCCTTTGCGCTGATGTGGATGGTTTTGCCGCTGGCAGATGCCATTTCCGCCGCGTGGCCCAGCAGGCCAAAGCCGGTGATATCGGTGCAGGCACGCACGTCATACGCCGCCATCACCTGGGCAGCTGCGGCGTTGAGCGTCGTCATGGTGCTGTATACTGCCTTGATTTGATCCGCTGACAAAAGCCCCGCTTTGCCAGCAGTGGTCACAACGCCGGAACCAATGGCCTTGGTGAGGATGAGCACATCCCCCGCTTTCGCGCCCGCGTTGGTCCTGACCTTGTCCGGATGCACAAAGCCGGTGACCGACAAGCCATACTTTGGCTCCTGATCCTCCACCGTATGGCCGCCGCACAGCAGTGCCCCTGCCTCCTTCACTTTGTCCAAACCGCCTGCTAAGATGGCAGCGACCGCTTCCGGAGGCAGGCTGTCTGAGGGAAAGCACAGCAAGTTCAGCGCCAGTTTGGGCACCCCCCCCATGGCGTACACATCGCTTAAGGCATTGGCAGCCGCGATTTGACCAAAAAGATAAGGGTCATCCACCATGGGCGGAAAAAAGTCCACAGTCTGGATGATGGCGGTTTCGTCATTGATGCGGTAGACCGCTGCGTCATCCGCGGTATCAAAACCAACCAGCAGGTTTTCATCCGTGATACCAGCTGGCAATAATTGTAAAATGGCTTGCAGGGCACCCGGCCCGATCTTCGCCGCTCACCCGCCGCAGCTGGTCATCTGCGTCAGCCGGATTAGTTCGCCATCGCTCATAAAAGCCCTCCCTCCCGCGCGGATCACCTCCTGCGCGTACTGTGCCATCATACAGGGTTTGGGCAGCCTGTTCAAGGTTGGAACGGGGCGGTTGCGTGTGATACAATGTGTTTTAGCAAACTGACATGAGGAGACCATTATGGAGCAACCATCTTCCCTTTTGCGTTTACTGCCCGGCATCGACCAGCTGCTGCAAACAGAGCAGGCACAAGCTTTGATGCAGACCTATTCCCCCGCGCTGGTCACGCAAGCCTTGCGGGAGGCGCTTGAAACGCTCAGGGTTCATATCCGCTCAGGCGCTGTTAAAACCCTTGAGATGGATGATATTCTAAGCAGCGCCAAAGCGATTCTGATGAGGGCGCAGCGGATGGATCACCGTCCGGTCATCAACGCAACCGGCATCCTGCTGCACACCAACCTGGGGCGCGCACCCATGGCAAACCGTGCAGGCGAAGCAGCAAAGCAGGCCGCCATCAGCTACACCAACCTGGAGTATGATGTACAAACTGGCAAGCGCGGCGACCGCTTGGTGCCCATTGTGAATGCGCTTTTAGCAGTAACCGGTGTGGAAGACGCCCTGGTGGTCAACAACAACGCGGCGGCCGTGCTGCTGGCGCTGTCCGCACTGGCCAAGGGGCAGGAAGTGATAGTGTCCCGAGGTGAATTGGTGGAGATTGGCGGCTCTTTCCGGGTGCCGGACGTCATGGCGCAAAGCGGATGCACGCTGGTAGAGATTGGTACCACCAACAAAACCAGGCTGGCAGACTATGAGCAGGCCATTCATGATGAAACCGCCGCCCTGATGAAAGTGCATACCAGCAACTACCAGATTATTGGCTTCACACAATCAGTGGAGATGGCGGACCTGGCGCGGCTGGCGAAGCAGCGGGGTTTGCACGCTATTTATGACCTGGGCAGCGGTGCGATGCTACCGCTGTCGCCCTACGGGCTTTTGATGGAGCCTTTGGTCAAGGACGCGCTTTCACAGGGCGCGGATGTGGTGTGCTTTTCTGGGGATAAATTGTTGGGCGGCCCACAATCAGGCATCATCCTGGGCAAAAAGGAGCCCATCGCCAAGATGAAAAAACACCCATTGATGCGGGCTTTGCGCGCGGACAAAATGAGTCTGGCTGCATTGGAAGCCACCCTGCTGTTGTATCAAGATGAGGGGATCGCCAAGCGCGAGCTGCCGCTGTACCGGATGCTGAACGAAAGTGTGGATACCCTCAAAGCACGGGCGGAAACGCTGCTGTCGCTGCTGGATAAGCCTGCCCGGTCAGTCGCCCGCATGATTGATTCGCAGGCCCAGGTGGGCGGCGGCTCCGCGCCTGGTGAGACGCTGCCTTCCATCGCCCTGTCCTTCGCCCCTGAACATATCGGATTAAATGAGCTGTATCTGCGGCTGAGCCAAGCAGAAACACCGGTCATCGCGCGGGTGCATCAAGACAGCCTGCTGGTGGAAATGCGCACGGTGCGGGATGAGGAATTGCAGCCCCTGGCTGACGCAATCAGGCTGGCCCTGTCACAGGAGGCATCCTGATGAACAACCACATCATCATCGGCACCGCGGGCCACGTGGATCATGGCAAGACCTGCTTAATCCGCGCCCTGACCGGCACAGACACCGACCGGCTGGAGGAGGAAAAGCGCCGCGGCATCACCATTGATTTGGGCTTTACCTATTTGCCGCTGCCGGATGGCCGGCTGGCAGGCATCATCGATGTGCCGGGACATGAAAGATTTGTGCACAATATGCTGTCCGGAGCCGGGGGGATAGATCTGGCGCTGCTTGTGGTGGCCGCAGACGAGGGCGTGATGCCGCAGACGCGGGAGCACATGGGCATCCTGTCGCTGCTGGGCATCACCCGCGGTATCATTGCGGTCACCAAGACCGATATGGTGGAGGATGACTGGCTGGAATTAATGCTGGAGGAATTAAAAGAGGAACTGCAGGACAGCTTTTTAAAGAACGCGCCCATCATCCCGGTGTCCTCGCAAACAGGCGCAGGCATTGAAGAGCTAAAAACCCAGCTGATTGCCCTCATTGAGGAAACACCCAGCAAGAACATCGACAAACCTTTCCGCCTGCCGGTTGACCGCGTGTTTACCATGCCCGGCTTTGGCACCGTGGTTACCGGCACCTTGATTGAAGGAAGATTAAAGGAAGGCCAGGAGGTAACGATTTACCCGGGTGGTGTGATGACCCGTGTTCGCAACCTGCAGGTGCACGCGCACGCTGTGTCGGAAGCCTTCGCCGGCCAGCGGGTTGCCGTGAATCTGCAGCGGGTGAAGACAGAAGAATTGACGCGCGGCTGCGTTTTGGCGGAACCTGGAAGCATGCAGCCCACCTACATGATTGACGCGTCCGTCAGATTATTACCCGAGGCCCGCTTTTCCATGCGTACTGGCAGCCGGCTGCATTTCCATCACGGGTCGGGTGAGATGCTTTGTAAGGCTGTCCTGCTGGGCGGCGCGGCAGAGCTGATGCCCGGGCAAAGCGCTTATGCGCAGCTGCGATTTGATACCCCTGTTGCGGTCAAAGCGCAGGATGCCTTCGTGCTGCGATTTTACTCCCCGCTGGAAACAGTGGGCGGCGGCTTTGTGCTGGATCCCACGCCCTACAAGCATAAGGCCAGCAGTGAAAAAGCGTTGGAAAAGCTGCAGCTGATGGATGCAGGCAGCGAGATGGACAGGGTTGAAGCGCTGCTGATGGCGCACAGCCCACATTACGAGCAGACCCATGTGTTTGCCGCTCAGGCTGGCTTGACGGAAGAACAAACGGCAGTCATTTTGCAGGAATTGATTGCAAAGGGGCGGGCTGTGGCGGTCAATGCCAGGCTGGTGCTCCATCAAAGCCATGTAAGCGCGCTGGAAGACAGGTTGTGCAAGCTGCTGGGAAGCTATCACCAGGAGAACCCGCTGAAGGCTGGGATGCGCGGTGAGGAGATCCGGGGCAAACTGCTAAAACAGGTGGACGCGGGGACGGTTGACCAGCTGTTGGATGTGCTGGTCAAGCGGGGTTCCCTCAAAAAGGTGAACACCAGTTATGCCCTGCCAGACTTTGAGGTTCGCTTAACACCCGGCCAGCAATCAGCGATGGACCTGCTGCTGTCCCAGTTAAGTCAAGCCGGCTTTGCGCCGCCAGAGAAATCCGCGCTGCTTGCTGAGCACGCGAAAAACAGGGATGTCCCAAAGGTGCTGGACTACCTGATGGATACCATGCGGCTGATTCCTGTGAACAGCGAGATTGCATTATTAAAGGAGCATCACCAAAAGGCACAATCTTTGTTTGAAGAGATTCTGGCGGAAAAAGACGAGGTCACCTTGGCAGACTTCCGCGACGCCATCAGCGCTTCCCGCAAATATGCCCTGGCGCTGCTGGAGTACTGGGACTTGAAGGGGTACACCAAAAAGGGCGCGGAGGCGCGTTTGTTGGCCAAGCCCTTTGACCCTCTTGACTAGATCAAGCCCTTTACTTTGATTGACAAAACCGCCTGACATCACTATGATAAAGGGCGTATGAGGGCAGATGGGTGCTGGTGTGTCCCCTGGTCTTCAAAACCAGTGTAAGAGGTTAATAGCCCCTTGGGTGGGTTCGATTCCCACATGCTCTCGCCACATGACTTCGCTGAAAAATCAGCGGAGTTTTTTTGTTGCTTATTCCCTTTAAAACATATTATAACCTTGGCACCGCATCCCTTCCTTGCAACAATGGGTATAACACAAGAATGAGAGGGTATCCTGATGCGACTCTCCACCACAACTTCAATCCTCAGCAAAAAGAGCGAAACGCCCCGCAAGACGGCCGTATTCCGTGCACTGGCGCATTGCAAGAAAGCGGGCTTTTCCCATGTGGAGCTGGATTTGTTGGCGCAGGCAAAAGAAGGGGACCCCCTTGCGCTGGATGGATGGGAAGCCTGGGCTGACCAGCTCCGGTCCTACGCAGAACAGCTGGGCATCAGCATGTATCAAGGGCACTCCTTTGTCTATCGTACAAAGGAATCAACCGACCTTAAGCTGCCAAACCGGGCGTGGTATGAGGAGCGCATCGTTCGCTCCATCCTGATTGCGGGGCGGGTTGGCATACAGTGACTGGTCATCCACCCAGCGGATTTTGCGGCGGATCAAACCTATGACCACAAGAAGGCAAGGGAGTTTAACCTGTCCTATTGGGCACCTTTTGTTGAATTGGCAGCGCAGAACAAGGTAGGCATCGCGTTTGAAAACATGTTTTGGTCCGGCCACCATCAGCGCTTTTGCAGCCAGGCGGAGGAGCTGATCGATTTTGTGCAAGCCCTGGACAACCCCTATGCTGGCATCTGCTGGGATACCGGACACGCCAACCTGTCCGGCCAGCACCAGGCGGAGGCCATCCGCAAAATGGGCGGCTTACTCAAGGCCATGCATATCAACGACAACACCGGCAAGCCCAAGAAGGACGAGCACCTGATCCCCTTTTTTGGCACAGTGGACTGGCAGCCGATTATCAAGGCCCTGCGCGAGATCGGCTACACGGGCAATTTTTCTTTTGAGGTGAGAAAGCCCTTTAGGGCGCTGCCCAAGGAATTGAATGTGGATTTGCTGAGGTTCCTTCATTCTGTTGGAGAACACCTGATCCAATTGGCATAAACAATCAGAAAGGAGTGTGACTGATGACGACAAACAACCGGCCTATCTCCCCTCAATCAGGCACGGGACGGCGGCGCTTTGTAAACCGGTTGCGCAACATCTTTACCAACCCCTATAACATCATCACCCTGGTTGCTGTCCTGCTGCTGGCCTACCTGATTATCCTGCCCTTAATAGAGATGATCCGGACGACGATGACCATGGCGCGCGCGGACATGCGCAGGGTGCCAGGCGCCACAGCCGGCGAATTCACCTGGTATTACTGGAACCGGCTGCTGTTCTCGGACGTGTCGCGCAACCTGTTTTGGCTGCCGCTGCGCAACTCCCTGATCATCGCGTTTTCCACCAGCGCTATTTCCATCACCTTAGGCGCGCTCATCGCCTGGCTGATGGTGCGCACAGACTTACCGGGCAAACGCTTCTTCTCCCTGGCTGTCATCATCCCCTATATGCTGCCCTCCTGGACCAAGTCGATCGCCTGGCTCTCCGTTTTCCGCAATGAGACCATTGGCGGTCAGGCAGGGTTTTTGAGCTATCTGGGCATCCAGTCTCCCGATTGGATTGCCTATGGCCCGGTCGCAATCATCACGGTGCTGTCCATCCATTATTACGCTTATGCGTATTTGCTGGTGTCGGCGGCCCTGCGCTCAATGAACTCAGAGCTGGAGGAGATGGGTGAAATTGTGGGTGCAAACAAAAGCCTGATTTTACGTAAGATCACCTTCCCCCTGGTGTTGCCCGCCATCCTCTCCAGCATCATCCTCACCTTCTCCAAGACCATGGGCACCTTTGGCGTCCCTTCCTTCCTGGGGCTGAAAATCAACTACTATACCATCTCCACCTCGCTGTACTCATTGATTCAGAGGGAAAAGGGCACAGGCTTTTCCATCAGCCTTGTGCTGATTGCCATCGCCTCCATCAACATATTCATCAACCAGCGCTTAATTGGCTCCCGCAAATCCTACGCCACCATCGGCGGAAAAGGCGGGCGCTCCACCCTGTTGTCATTGGGCAAGTGGAAGATACCAATCGTTGCCATCCTGTCCGCCTTTTTGATGGTGGCAGTCGTGCTGCCGCTGGGCATCCTGTTGTATCAGACCTTCATGCTGCGTTTGGGCGACTTTGGCCTGTCCAATTTCACCCTGCATTACTGGCTGGGCGAGGCGAACCCCGCCATCTCTGACGGGCTGCCGGGCGTGTTTAAGTCCTCGCAGTTTTGGATGTACGGGAAAAACACCTTGATGCTGGTGGGCATGACCTCCATC
>JAAYFC010000096.1 GCA_012728435.1 Clostridiales bacterium
GATAGCGTCAAGATGTTGTAGGCGATCTAGGCGACAGGAATGGCGGAAAGACCATGCAGGGCTTGGTACAAAGGGCTGTTCTTGCCTTGTGTCAGAATGGGGATACTTGCGCAGGTGATTTTCAGGCTGGCCTTGGCCGCTTTCTTAAGCGTGTTCTTAAACGATCTCGCGTTGACCAACTCACTGGCTTTGCTGGGCTCCGCGGTGGTGATTCCACCACCAAGCTCTTTGCGCAGTTGTTCATAATCAATCACTTGTCCGTTCGCTTTCATCACGCGTAGGTCAGCGATGCTTTCCATGTTGTGCTGTGACCAGCCCAGTGGCCTGCTGCTCAGTCGTGCGGACAGGATGTGGCTGACATGCCCTTCAGCGCTGCATCCCAGGGCGCCAGGATGGCGCTGGTTGCGAATCCTCACCCAGTTGCCCAGCAGGTACTTAGCCAGCTGCTGCCTGCCCTCGCGCTGTTTCGAAGGCGTCTCTTCCAGGATGGTTTGGCACAATGCCCTCGCCTGTTCCTGTTCGTCTGCCCAGACGTGGTTCAGGAAGGTGAAGATTCGCTCCTGCTTTCCAGCGCAAAGGCTTCGAAGTGCTTTCATGGTATGAAAACCATCCAGTACCGGAACGCAGGGATACAGCCACTCCTCTCCCTTGCGAATCCACTTCGCGCAGTCGCCCGACAGGAACACCCGCTCCAGCCCTTCGCTCACATATTGCTGTTCAATGTAATCGCAGACCTCCTCCCACAGCGCGTCTATATCTCCGCCCAGTGGCCAGGTCAGGTAGCGCGGATTGACCAGCGTTCTGCGCCCACCTTCCTCCCGCACCCCTTCATGGATGTAAACCAGCTTCTTTTGCGCCTTCCGGCCGTTTTGCAGTGAAACATGATCCTCATCCGCCTCCACATACAGCTGCTTGACAGACCGGCGTTTGCCTTCCGCTTTCAGCGCCGGGAAGTTCTTCAGGTCTGACACATAGTTGCAGACACTCATACTGCTGATGCCAGTTACGGAGGATGCCTTCGCGCTTTTCGCATAGGAAGCGCTTTCCGCTGTCAGAACCGCTTGCTGGCGTACATCGCCGTTCACTTTGGCATAGGCTTGGATGCCGAAGGCTTCATCCAGTAGGTAGGCTGTTTTACCGCTCTCTTTGTGCCGATAGTAGCGGCGCTTAAAGTGAAGTTCTCCAAAATTCGTCGTCAGCGTCCGCTCGTCTATCCGGATAATCTGCCAGTCCTTCATGCGCATTGCGTCCTTCGCAATGGCGTCGTCCATCTCCTGGAGCATAGCGTGAATCACATGGGTCAGCATCTTAACGCTTGCGGACAGCGCCTGCTCCATCCTGGCACCAAAGTTCATGCCGCTTTCAGCAGACAGAGAAGAGGTGAGGGCGGCCAGGAAAACGGTCAAAGAATGTGTTATCATGTTCATGGGGAATGTTTCCTTTCGTTGTAGTCATTGATAGCCACAATGTACCAAGGATTCATTCCCTTTTCATGTCCTTTTTTCCCGCCCCCGCGGGGGCGGGAAACCTGCCGCCCGTTGGAGCTTGCGAGGCTCCACTTGTCCAGATGCTACCTACAACAACTTTACACTAACACAATTATTTATAAAATTTTTTGTTTCAATTGACGATGGCCGATTGTACTGCTATAATACATCTTAACAGGTTTAAATCATTATTGTCGAAAATTTTCGGTCAATCAGCTCAAAGGAGTGAAAGCAAATGATCAAAGTAACCTTTATGGGCGCCGGTTCCACCGTCTTTGCCAGAAACGTGCTGGGCGACTGCATGTGTACGCCCGCCCTTCACGGTCTGGATATCGCCCTGTATGACATCGACGCAGTCCGTCTGGAGGAATCCCAGAGGATGCTCGAGGCCATCAACCGCAACGTACAGGCTGAGGCAACCATCAAGAGCTACCTCGGCGTTGAAAACCGCCGCGAGGCGCTGCGCGGCGCCGATTTCGTGGTCAATGCCATTCAGGTCGGCCTCTACGATCCGTGCACCGTGATCGACTTTGAGGTACCCAAGAAGTTCGGCCTGCGTCAGACCATCGCCGACACCCTCGGCATCGGCGGCATCTTCCGCGCCCTGCGCACCATCCCGGTGATGATAGACTTCGCCGAGGACATGAAGGCCGTCTGTCCGAACGCCTGGTTCCTGAACTATACCAACCCCATGGCCATGCTCACCGGCGCCATGCTGCGCATGACCGATATCAAGACCGTGGGCCTGTGCCACAGCGTGCAGGTTTGCGCCAAGAGCCTGTTTGAGTCCGTCGGCATGGAAAACGATCCGGACGTGCAGACCAAGATCGCCGGCATCAACCACATGGCCTGGCTGCTTGAGATCACCAAGAACGGCAAGGATCTGTATCCGGAAATCAAGGCGAAGGCCGCTGCGCTCACCGAAAAGCACAACAACATGGTGCGCCTGGAGATCATGAAGCGCTTTGGCTACTACGTCACCGAATCCAGCGAGCACAACGCGGAGTACATGCCCTTCTTCATCAAGGACAAGTATCCGGAGCTCATCGACCGCTTCAATATCCCGCTGGACGAGTATCCGCGCCGCTGCGTCCGGCAGATCGAGGACTGGAAGACCCGCAGCGAGACGCTCACCAGGGACCCGAACCTCAGCCACGAGCGCACGCACGAATACGCCAGCTACATCATCGAGGCCATGGTCACCAACAAGCCCTACAAGATCGGCGGCAACGTTCTGAATACCGGCCTGATCACCAACCTGCCGCGCAATGCGGTGGTCGAGGTGCCCTGTCTGGTCGACGCTAGCGGCGTATCCCCGACCTACATCGGCGATCTGCCGGAGATCTGCGCCGCGCTCAACCGCACCAACATCAACGTGCAGCTGCTGACCATCGAAGCCGCGCGCACCCTCAAGAAGGAATACATCTATCAGGCCGCCATGATGGACCCGCACTGCCAGAGCGAGCTGTCGATCGACCATATCGTCGAGCTGTGCGACGCGCTCATCGAGGCGCACAAGGGCTGGATGCCCGAGTTCCACTAAAGCATCTGTTTTCCCGCCGTCTCTCTTGGGGGATGAGTTTCAAAACTCATCCCCTCTTCATAGTCGCGATATGATCACCAGCCTCGCTCAATATCCATCAAGCCAGGAGGAAAACGTCATGAGCATCATCTTTCATGAGTCCTCAAAGACCCTGACGCTGCATACCGCAAATACGACCTATCAGATGCAGATTGACCTGCACGGCCGTCTGCAGCATCTGTATTACGGCCGCCGTGTGGACGACGCCTGCATGGCCGGTCTGTATCCCGCCATTGATCACGGCCTGTCCCCGGATTATTATCCGCATCGCCAGACGCGCGGTTATTCTCCGGATGTGCGTCCGCAGGAATACACCGGCTGCAATACGGGCGATTTCCGGCTGTCCAGTATGGTGGTCCGCGGACAGGACGGCGCCTACGGCGCGGATTTCATCTACGAAAGCCACGCCATCAGCGACGGCAAGTACGCCGTTGCGGGCATGCCGTCCGCCTTTGACCGGGACGGCGAAGCCCAGACGCTGAGCGTCGTGCTTCGCGATCCGGTGACGAAGCTTCGGCTGGAGCTCCTCTACGGCGTCTATGAAAAGCAGGATATCATCACCCGCGCCGCGCGGCTGACCAACGACTCGGACGGCAGGCTGACCCTTGACAAGGTCATGACGCTCAATCTGGACATGCCCTGCGGCCCCTGGGAGCTGATTCATTTCCATGGCCGCCACGAGATGGAATGCCAAACGGATCGCGTCAGGCTGACCGACGGCATCCGCACCGTCTCCTCCCGCCTCGGCGCCTCCAGCCATCATCACAATCCCTTTGTCATCCTCTGCGCGCCCACAGCCACCGAGGAAACCGGCGACTGCTTCGGCATCATGCCGGTATACTCCGGCAGCCACCGCACGGACATCGAGGTCGACTACAACGGCATGACGCGCGTGAGCAGCGGCATCCATGACGAGATGTTCTCCTGGCTGCTTGAGCCGGGCGATACCTTCCATACGCCTGAAGCGCTGCTCACCTTCACCCACGAGGGTCTGGGCAGCCTGTCCCGCCGCTATCATCGCTTCATCCGCAGCTGCATTATCCGCAGCCGCTTCGCCTATGCCGAGCGCCCCGTGCTCATCAACAACTGGGAAGCGACCTACTTCGACTTCACGCCGGACAAGATCGGCGCCATTGCCAAGGAGGCCGCGAGCATGGGCATCGATATGCTGGTGCTCGACGACGGCTGGTTCGGCAGCCGCAACGACGACAACCGCGGTCTGGGCGACTGGTTTGTCAACGAAACGAAGCTCGAAGGCGGCCTGAGCATGCTCATCGAGCGGATCAACGCGCTGGGCCTTCGCTTTGGCCTGTGGGTCGAGCCGGAAATGGTCAACGAGGACAGCGATCTCTATCGCGCGCATCCGGACTGGGCGCTCACGCTGCCCGGCAGACAGCCCGCGATGGGCCGCAATCAGCTGGTGCTGGATCTCTCGCGGGACGACGTGGTGGACTTGACCTGCCCCCCGATCCTTGTGCCAGTTTCAGAGTTAGTTGAGATATAATCAACAAAACAAAGGAGCTGGAAGAAATGGCGCAAAAGAAGTACACGGTGGAACAGATCATTGTCAAACTTCGGGAGGTCGAACTGCTTTGCAACAAGGGGAATACCATTGCAGAAGCGGCAAGGCAAGCTGGGATCACAGAGCAGACCTACTATCGCTGGCGGAAGGAATACGGCGGCATGAATACGGCAGACGCCAAGCGAATGAAGGAACTTGAAAAA
>JAAYFC010000097.1 GCA_012728435.1 Clostridiales bacterium
CAAAGTTGCGAACATTAGTGTACTCTATCGGACACGCTATATTTTCCGAATAAAGAAAAGTCAGAAAAAAGTGTTAAAAGAATTTCATCTAATGTAATCATAAGCTAAAAACTCCAAATTTCCATGGACATTCAAACAACTGTACCACCAGAGCTGCATAGAAAACCCCTGATGTCAAACTAATGACACACGCTAAAAAGACTTATTTCATCACCTTTCTGCATTAAGAAAAGGCTGATTTATCCTTGATCCAGCAAGAGGCACCAGCAGCTTCCTGGTGGCCTCGGGCGAATATTTGAAGGAGTATTTTCTGGAAGATATCTTCTACAGCAAGGAAGCGAAGGCCCATTATGACAGCGCCATGTACACCCACATGAGAAGGATAGAACCATATAAGCGTATCAACCGGATCCCCCTGTTGAATGCTTGACCACGCACGATACCAGACAAAAGGGGTTAAGGTGACTTACGGGGTTTATGGCGCACATTCCGCAAGATGCGCCTTCTGTATTCCATGCCTTCCTTGCCTGTTGGCAGGCAGGATTCGTTTTCATTCACCCCTTCACCACGCGCCCATTTGTCCATCAAAACAATATAAAAACAAGCCTTCCTTTGCATTTACGTGCCTTCTTTCCTACAATGTCAAGGGATTAACGGGAAGGAAGGCGCGTCGGATGAAGACAGGCAGGGAGTTCAAGGAGGCGATGGTCAGGACCATCCCGGTGGCGGCGGGCTACCTGGTGATGGGCTTTGGTTTTGGCGTGCTGCTGACGGCGAAGGGCTACCCCTTTTTCTGGGCGCCGCTGCTGGGGTTGATCGTCTATGCCGGGTCCATGCAGTTTGTCTTGATTGACCTGCTGGCGGGCGGGGCCGGCATCCTCACTACGGCGCTGATGACCCTTCTGATCAACGCGAGGCACCTGTTCTACGGCCTGTCGATGCTGGATGAATACCGCAGCGTCAACAAGGGGCGGGGCTACCTGATCTTCTCCCTGACGGACGAAACCTTCTCCATCGTCGCAAACGGCCTGCCCAAACCCGATTTTGACCGAGGGCGCTATTACCTGGGCGTTTCGGCGCTGGATCAGAGCTATTGGGTGATCGGCTGCCTGCTGGGCGGCCTGGCCGGGGAGGCGCTACCCTTTGACTTTCGCGGGATCGAATTTTCGATGACCGCCCTGTTTGTCGTCCCCTTTGTGGAGCAATGGAAGACTGCCCGCGACAAGCTGCCTGCCCTGATCGGCCTGGGCGGCGCGCTGCTGTCCTTGCTGGCCTTCGGGCCGGATCAATTGATTTTGCCGGCGATGGGGCTGATCCTGGCCCTGCTGCTGCTTGCCCGCAAGCGCGATGCCGGGTTTGAGGAGGGGATGCGCGCATGAATACGCGGGAGATCCTGGTGGTGCTGACGGCGGCCCTGGTGACGGCGGCGCTGCGCTTCGCGCCCTTCATTCTGTTCCCGCCGGGCAAAAAAACGCCCGCCATCGTGCTGTACCTGGGGCGCGTTCTGCCCTATGCCGTGGTGGGGATGCTGGTTGTCTACTGCCTGCGGCAGGTGGCCTTCACGGCGGTCGGCCGCTGGCTGCCTGAAGCGGTTTCGGTGGCCCTGGTCGCGCTGAGCTACTGGTACAAGCGCAACAGCCTGCTGAGCATTGTGGCGGGCACCGCCTGCTATATGATTCTATTACGCACGGTGGTATAATTGCTATCGTTAGTCTGGTACAGGAGGTATGTCCCATGAGTTTACCCCGCGTTACGGTGTGGAATGAGTTTATCCACGAAACAGAGCATGAAAAAGTCCGGGCCATTTACCCGGAGGGCATCCACGGCTGCATCCGAGATTTTCTCAAGGAGGCCGGGCACGAGGTGCAGACCGCCACGCTGGCGCAGCCCCAGCACGGCCTGACCGAAGAGGTGCTTGAAAACACCGATGTGCTGATCTGGTGGGGGCACGTTGCCCACCACAAGGTGGACGATGAGG
>JAAYFC010000009.1 GCA_012728435.1 Clostridiales bacterium
AGGCTGCAATATTGCTCAACTTTTGATTTTCATGGTGTTTTTTGCATCTCATTTTCTTGAATCTTGGAATAAGCATAGTTGGACGAACAACAAAGCGGTTTTAGCTTAATCGCTAAAACCGCTTTGTCTTCGCTCTGACCTCCCCGGTTTCCCGGGGAGGCAAATTGGCAAACTGTGTTTAGAGCGACTTGAGCACCTCAATCACCTCATCCAGATTGGGCAGCTCGGGAACCGGGTAGACCTTGACCCATTGCACCACGCCCTGCTCGTCGATGATGATGTTGGCACGGCCGGACGCGCCCAGTTCCTCCAGGAACAGGCCCTGCTCCTTGGCAACCTGGCCGTGGGGATAGAAATCCGCCAGCAGCTTGGTCTTGCTGATGCTGAGCACCTCAGCCCATACCTTCTTGCTGGGCATGGAGTCCACGCTTAGGCCCAGGGCGATGGTATTGAGCTTCTCAAATTGGTCAAAATGGGTTTCCAGCGCGCGCATCTGATCGGTGCAGACGCTGGTCCATGCCAGGGGATGCCAGGACAGCAGAACCTTCTTGCCCCGCAGGTCTGACAGCTTCACTTGCCCGCCTTGGTTATCCGCCAACACAAAATCCGGCGCGAGCTTTCCTTTTTCCAGTTTCATCATAATCCTCCTGTTCACATCAGGCCTTGCCTGTAGTAATTGTCGTTAAAGGGTGTATACCCATCGAAGCGCAATTAAAACCTTCCACGCTTTACCAAAACGGTTCCTGATGCTATACTTTTATTAGAAAAACTAAAGGAGTATAGCATGCTTCCACGCATCACATTATTGGCCACCGGCGGCACCATTGCCAGCCAGCAGACCGACCAGGGCCTCATGCCGCTCACAACGGCAAAAGGCATTTTGGATTTTATGCCCAGTTTGCAGGAGCTGGCCGACCTTACCACAAGCGACGTGTTCATGCTGGATTCCAGCAACATCCAGCCCGAGGAATGGCAGCTGCTGGCGCGCGCGGTGCAACATGCCGCGAAGAACGCGGACGGCATCGTCATCACCCACGGGACTGACACCATGGCCTACACCGCCTCCGCCCTCAGTTTCATGCTGCAGGGCATTAACATCCCTGTGGTCTTTACCGGCTCACAGCTGCCGCTGATGCACCCGCATTCGGACGCGCCGGGCAACCTGCGGGAGGCCTTTGCCATGGCGCTGTCTGGACGCGCTGGCGTGTACATCGCCTTCCAGCACAAGGTCATCCACGGGACGCGTGCGGTGAAGATGCGCACGCTGGGTTTTGATGCCTTTGACTCCATCAACCTGCCGCCGGTAGGCACCTTTGACGCGGATGGCCTGCACCTGCGGGACGAGCCTCCCCCCCTGGCTGCGGCGGAGATTGGCGCTAACCCACTGGCCATTGACGCGCGGGTCTTCCTGCTGAAGATGATGCCGGGCACAAACCCCGAGATCTTTGACCATATCCTGCGGGCGGGCTACCGCGGGATGGTGCTGGAGGCTTTTGGCCTGGGCGGGCTGCATTATATCAGGCGCAACCTGATTGACAAGCTGCGCAAGATCAGCGAAGCCGGGGTGATCACCCTGGTCACCACCCAGTGCCTGTATGAGAAGGCGGATTTCAACATCTATGAGGTAGGCAAGGGCTTCCAGACGCCCGGCATTTACGGCGCGAGCGACATGACCACTGAAGCCGCGGTGACCAAGCTGATGTGGGCCCTGGGTGATTTGCCCAAGCGGCAGAAGCTGCTCACACAGTGTCTGGTGTATGAGATGTGTGACCGCTGAGCCGGCGTTCATCAATGCAAAAAATCCCTCGGGCGGGTGCCCGGGGGATTTTTAACCGTATATGCCTAAAAACGATCCAGGAAAGGGATGAAGCGCTGCAGCAGGTATTTGCCCCAGGCCAGGGTTTCGCGGAAGTGGTTTTTTATCCAGTACTGGGGCTTGATGGGGCTGCCCACGCCTGAGGGATTCAGCCCCATATCCCGGGCAATCTGCATCGCGCGCGGCAGGTGGTAATTGCTGGTCACCACCAGGATATCATTGGTGGCGCGGTTGAGGAGCTGGATGGCGTTTTTGATGTTCTCCTTTGTGTTAAAGGAGCTTTCATCCATCAGCACATGCTCTGGATGCACGCCCCTTGAGATGAGCCAAGCCGCCATCACAGAGGCTTCGGTGGCAGGCTCGTCCAGACCCTTTGCGCCTGTGACCACAATGGGCATGGGCTGAGCCTGGTAGTACTCCAAGGCCTTGTCCAGCCGCCAGGTTAATTGCACACTGGGCTTTCCGTCCGGCTCCACCTGGGCGCCCAGAACCACAATGGCCTGGTAGGTACCGGGCTGTGGCAGGGTGTACTCCTTGTACAGCAGGTGGCCAAACAGGCCCACAAAGGCCAGGATGCCCAGGACAATCAGCCAGCCAATCAATTTAAACACCCGGCCAATGCTGCTTGGTTTTCTGTTTTTTGCCATGACAACTCCTTCTTATATGTGTTCATCATATCTGTTGATGTGCAGCGAAGCTAAAGGTGTCTTCGCCGGCGATAATAATGTGATCCTGCAATCTGATCGACAGCGGCGATAAGATATCCTTCAGCGCCTTCGTCATCTGTACGTCCGCACTTGAGGGCTGCGCCAGGCCGGAGGGGTGGTTGTGTGCCAGCACGCAGGCGCTGGCGCCGGCGCGCAGCAGCTCCTGCGCGATTAAGCGCGGGTAGACCGCTGTCTCGCCCTCATCCCCGGTGGAGACCATGGCATGGGTAATCAGCCTGCCGCGGGCGTCCAGCGACAGCACCATGAAGCGCTCCACCCTCTCCCCCATCAGCAAGGCCTGGCAGCGTAAAATCAGGCTTTCTGGTGTGGAAACATCGGTCACCTCGTTGACTAAGCCTTCGCGGTAGACACGAAAGAGCGGCAGCATCAGGGAAATCAGGGTGGCCGCGCCCTCACCGATGCCTTTGACTGACTGCAAATCAGCGGCCGACGCCTGCAGCACGCGGTTGAAACTGCCAAAGCGCGCAAGCAGTTGGTGCGCGATGGGGTTCACATCCTGGCGCGGGATGGCAAAGGTCAACAGCAGCTCCAGCGCCTCATGCGGCGCGAAGCCCGTCAGCCCTGACTTCATAAAGCGCGCCCGCAGCCGGGCGCGGTGGCCGTGGTGCGGGTGATGCTGTCCCTCTGCCTGTTTTTCCATGCGGTGAGTATAGCACAAGGGCTCTTGCGCCTTCAAGAGCGGATAGGCGCAAGAGCCCTGATGGACGTTGTTAGTCATTATCGATTGAAATCAGTACGAAGAGTAAAACGCGTTCGGCCTGGTTCTTAGCCAATGGCGCCTTGCTTGAGCACCAGGACATAGTACAGGTTCACCACAAACACAAGCACAGTAACCCCCACAAAGACGTAGCGGCCATAGTTGTAAAACCCGTCCCCCACCTTCTTCTCCAGGGCGCCTTTGTTAATCTCGTCAATGACCCATTGTTTGTTGCAAAACCAGAAGAACATGATGGCCGCTAGCAAAGCGCCGGCTGGGATGATGTAGATGCTGACGATGTCCATGAGCATGCCCAGGTTGTCCGCGTTCTCAAAGGGCAGCCCAACCACAAAGGCCAGGACACAGACGATGACCACCGATACCCAACGAGGCAAGCGGAAAGTGGCTTTGACCGCGTCCACCGGGGTTTCAAACAGGTTGATGAGGGAGGTGATGCCCGCAAAGGTCACAGCCACAAAAAAGAGGATGGAGAAGATGCGTCCGCCCGGGATGGCCTGCAGCACCTCCGTCATGGTGAGGAAGAGCAGCGGCGGCCCGGCAGCCGGATCCTTGCCGTAGGCGAAGGCAGCGGAGATGATGAGGATGGTGGCCAGCACCGAGCCCATGGTGTCCAGCACCGCGATCTGCTTGGCGCTTTTGCGCACGTCCTCCTTATCACTTAAGTAGCTGCCGTAAATCACTGTGCCTGAGCCTGCCAGCGACAAGCTGAAGAAGGCCTGCCCCAGCGCGAACACCCAGGTGTTGGGGTCGCCCAGCTTGTTAAAGTCCGGCGTGACCAGAAACTTTAAGCCATCCAGGGAGCCGGGCACTGTAAACACCCGGATGCCAAAGATGATGAAGAGGATGAAGATCATCGGCACCATCACCTTGTTGACCACTTCAATGCCTTTGGATACGCCGGCGATGAGGACAAAGGCTGTAATCAGCATGGCGATCAGGTGCCAGGGCAGGCTGCCCATGTCCCCCACAATTTGGCCAAAGTAAGGGCCCACCTCGTTGGTCATCAGGGCGCCTGTGATGGCACCAACGGTATAGCGCAGGATCCAGCCCACCACCACCGTGTAGCCAACGGCAATGCCAAACGAGCCGATGACAGGAATCCAGCCTAAGATTTTACCGATTACAGGGTTTTTCTTCGCCTGGCGCAAGGCCTCCGCGAAGGCACCCAAAGGGCCCGAGCGTGTGCCGCGGCCCAGGGCGGTCTCCTCCACGATGCCGATATAACCGATGAAGGCAACAAAGAGGAAATAGGGAATCAGGAAGGCGGCGCCGCCAAACTGGCCAACCCGGAAGGGGAATAACCAGATGTCACCCATACCTAAGGTGGAGCCGACACAGGCCAGGATAAAACCAATTCTGGAACGGAATTGGTCCCGGCCTTGGGACAGGTCAGGTTGGGTCTTGTTCTTGTGTTCCGTCATGAGTGGGAGTCTCCTTTCGTAATATAGCTTGATATAATAAAGCAGTGATAGACAGGTTGCACTGCCCCCATCTGCCCCATCTCCCTGCATGGCCAGTGCCAATGTCAGGGGGTGGTGAAACGGAAACGGTGAGCGACCAGCCCATCACTGCGTTTTCTCCCGCCGGGTTAGACCCTATGCGTCAACCGGTGCGAGGGAAGCCTGGAAATGCCGCAGGATGGGCGGCTCCCAGGTGATGCGATAGCCGTGTTTGATGTTGTTGCGGTTGTCCCAGACCGCCTTGATACCGTCTAAAACCATGTCATAATGCGACTGGGTATAGACCCTGCGCGCGATGGCCAGGCGGGTGAACTCGTTGAGGGACTTGATCTGCTCACCCGTGTCCGGGTCGTTGCCCATCATGAAGCTGCCGATGTCGCAGGTCCTGAGGCCACACTCCTTGTACAGCTCCACCGCCAGCACCTGGCCGGGGAACTCATAATAAGGAATGTGCGGGTAAAAGCGCGCTGCGTCCAGGAAGATGCCGTGGCCGCCGGCCGGCGACTGATAAGGGATGCCCATCTCGTCCAGGCGCGTGCCCATGTAGTCCATGGTGCCTAAGCGGTAGCGCAGCCAGTTTTCATCCAAGCCCTCATACAGGCCCACGCGCAGGGCTTCCAGGTCGCGTCCCGTTAAGCCGCCATAGGTGTAAAAGCCTTCGTAGGAGATGCAGTTGGCTTTAATCTTGAGGATGTAGGGCGCCTTGCCGTCCTTCACGCCCAGCAGGCCGCCCATGTTGACGATGGTGTCCTTCTTGGCGCTCATGGTGTAGGTGTCCGCCAGGGCGAAGAAAGCGCGGGTAATCTCCTTTACGGACATATCCTTGCACGCCGGCTCGCGTTGCTTTACGAACATGGCGTTCTCTGCAAAACGGGCCGCGTCGATGTTCAGGTGAATCTTGAATTTTTTGCAGATGGCCGCGGTCTCACGCATGTTTTGCAGTGACACGGGCTGGCCGCCGGCGGAATTGTTGGTGATGGTCATCACGACCATGCCGATATTCTCCGCCCCCCTATCCAGTATGTGTCGTTCCAGCTGCGCGATGTCCATATTGCCCTTAAAGGGCGCGCGCAGCTGAGAATCCTGTGCCTCGGGGTTGCACGCCTCCAGGCAGCGGGCGCCCGCGATCTCCACATGGGCGCGGGTGGTGTCAAAAAAGAGGTTGGCGATGGCGTAATTGCCCTTGTGCAGGAAAATGGGCATCAGCACCTTTTCTGCCGCGCGCCCCTGGTGCACAGGCTGGGTGAACTCGTATCCAAAGATGTCCCGGCAGGCATCAAGCAGCTTGTAGTAGCTCTTGCCGCCCGCGTAAGCCTCATCCCCAATCATCATGGCCGACCACTGCGCGTCGCTCATGGCGTTGGTGCCGGAGTCCGTGAGGGTGTCCACATAGACGTCCTCGCCCCGCAGACGGAACATATTGTACTCCGCCTCCTTCAGGTAGTCTTCGCGCTCTTTTCGGGTGGTCATCTTGATGGGTTCCACCATCTTGATACGATAAGGTTCAGGGATGAATCTGGGCATAGCCGCTCCTCCTGCTGTGTGGTCCTTTGCGCAATAAAAATACGCTTTGGGAGTTAAATGATTGATTTTCCTGCTGTTAAAGTACAGATAAAAAAGTGCTGTGTCAATAGCCACACGTCTTTTTACCGTGCTAAGCGGCGTTTTTTCGTGCGCTGTAGCGATCAGGTGCAGTCGGTTTCTGTTTTGCGTCACACATATACATGATAACAACAAAAATAATAATATCGTTGTGAAACCACAGGAGAGCAGCCAAGGGAACATGAGGTTGAAATGCCCTAAAACCCGCCTTGAACATCCTGCTGACAGCCTTGAGGACCTTGGCAAACTGTGCTAGGATGTTTTCAAGCTGAAGATGGATTGTGGTTGCCAGGAAATGACCTCCTTTCCTGGAACAAAGACTGGGGAGAAGACCTGTTGGTCAGTAGGAGAAATATGAAAAAGTCGATAACAGTTGTGTTGATCGCAGCTTTGATTCTCACAGTGAACTGGGCTCGCGCTGAGGTGACTGACGAAATCAATTTTTGTGGGTTGCGATTTGGCGTTGCCTCGCCGCAAGATACGATAAATGCCCTTGTTAATCTGGGTGCAGATGAGGCCAGCCTCCAGTTAACAGAAAACGCTTACGTTGGTACAATTTGGAATTCCTTTTACGAAATGGAATATCCTCAATTCAAAACGCAAGGCGCGTTTGATGGCGGTGTTGTCATAACCAGCCAAGATGTTTCACTCGCCGGACAAAAGGTCAATTTGCTGGAGATTCAGTTTCTTTATCGCTTTGAGGATGGGAAAGTAATAAAGGATAATCCCAAGCTTACAAAGGCAACATACCGATTTATACCAAAGCAGTCCACAGCAGTTCATCATCATTTGCTTACGATACTGAATGATAGTTTCGGACAATCACAATTCTATACTATAAAAGTTGGTTCAAAGACCATTTATGAAACGCACGTCTGGGAGCATACAGACAGCAAAACAGCCGTCATTCTGGATTGGCAAAGGAGACTGGACGATTTTGGTGATTTTGAGGATTTGTACAATATCATCCATATAATCTTTGGAAAAACAGATACCTTTGAGACCATCAAGTCAATCAGTGAGAGCCAGTCCAGTTTTTATTAGATGCAATGAGAAAACCACCCCGGAGGGCGGCTTAAAAGCGGTGACAATATCAGGCTTATGCCTGCTTGATGTCCTCCCCCAGGAAATAGCGCTTCAAGGGTACAAAGAGCAAAAGACCAATCACAAAAGCGATGAGGGTCTCAGGAAGCATGTAGCCGCTGTTATAAACCCAGGAATACACGGGGCCGGAGAGGTTCTGGCTGTTGGGCCACAGCGCGTCCCAGATAAGCCAGCCTGAAAAGAAATGGCAGCCAAAGCGCAGCGCGCAGGCCAGTACAATGCCGCTGCCCAGCTCCACCAGGTTGTTTTTAAACCTACCCCGGAAGATGCCGGCCAAGCCTATTACGGTATAGGCCAGGATGTAGTCCAGTAAGGCGATGCTAATGACCTGAAAGGCGTTTTGCCCATAGGTGACATTTTTGACGCCGATGATCATCTGCAACAGCGCGAAAACCGCCGCGGTGAACAGGCCATGGCCGGCGCCCCAGCGCCAGGCGATGAACACCAGGGGGATCATGCTGCCCAAGGTGACGCTGCCGCCAAAGGACCAGAACGCCTTGAAGGCGAAAAACTCGTTGAGCACGGTGGCAATACCTATCATGATGGCGCTTTCAAGCAGGCGCTGGGTGTTTGAATTGTTGCGGTTTCTTGTGGTCATAGTTTCCTCCTAGTTTTAATGAGAGTTGCATGCCGCATCCTGGACACACGTGTTAACGCAATCAGGGGCCGAGGAGTTTTTTGTCTCCGATAAGTCGCGTGAAGGAAGCGTAGCCGCAGTGCTAGGTTGACTGAACGAGACAACGCGGAGGCGGAAAAGGACCGGCACATGGCAGTGTTAAAGAGTATGTCCAGGAAGAAGAAAAGCGCTGTACCGGAAGGTAAAGCGCTCATTTTGTACTGCTTTCCTACGCCGGCATTATCCGGATCAGGTATGAGGGTCCCGGGCGATGCCCGATCTCAGCCGGCAGATGCCAGCACCCCTGTGCCAATTGGCACGGCTTCACGGTATCACAGAGGCCCTTTTGTTGTCAACCAGGTAGGCGCATGGTAGAATCAGGAGGCGTGGAACACGTGATGATGGAGGACAAATGGGCTTATTTAAACGCAAAAACCCGCAGTTGGACCTGAAGGCTTTGGACCTTGAGCAATTATTATTCACAGCGGACACGCAGACGGATCCGGTTCTTGTGTATCAGGCTTTGCTGGCAGCTGAAGGCTTGGCACCGGACAACCTGGAGGTACAGCGCAGGCTGTTGTTGCATGGGCGGCTGCATGAGCGAAACCCGCGAAAGATGGATCTGTCTGTCATCAAGTGCTATTTGCTGCACGCCTTTGAACACCCGGAGGACCATGAGCCCGCGCAGCAGCGGGCGATGGCGCGGGAGCTGTTTGATGACGCGCGGCTGATGCGTTGCCTTCAGCTATCCGCCAACCAGGAAGGTTTTTTGCAGGATTATCTGCATGCCTTGTCGCAGGAGTATATCCGGATCTTCATTGTGCCGGACAACCGCCACGCGCCGCGGGTTTTTGGGATATCGCTCAAAGCCAAGCTGCAGCGCTATTTTGCTGTCCCTGCGCACGATATCATTTCAAACGCGCTCTCCTGCTCCTATTTAAACCAGGAGGAGGCCATTTTGCTGGCCAAGGCTTTTTATCGAGCCTTTTATGAATACGCGCAGGGAGACACCCAGGCGCTGGACAGCCTGCTGGGCGCGGAGATCCGCGCGCAGCTGCGATAAGGATTACGAATGAAGATACTCAAGCGGCTTGTTGCCCTTTTGCTCTCCCTGGCCGTCATCACGGTGTTTTACCTGCTTGCTGTGATGATGGAAGACGAAGAAAGCAAACGCACGGATCAGTTTGTGGTGGAGGCGCAGCAAAAGCCCCTCACCCCCATTCAAGAAATCATCAGCGAGGACCCGCAGCGCCTGGTGGACGCTTTTGGTGTGCCTATCCCGCTGCCAGACCGCTTTGAGAGCGGCAGGGTGACGGATTTTACCTGGCACACCTACCCCGCGCGCCTCATCACCCTCACGGGCGCGCAGGCCGTGGTCAAGGGTGTGCGCCCCGCAGCAGCAGCCCCTTCCATCATCCCAAAGGACGCGGATTTCAAGGCCAGCGACAAGGCGCTGCTGGGTTACGCGATGCTGGAAGCGCAGGTGGAAGGCAAGACCCTGTATTCCCTCATCACCAGGGATGCGGCCTTTTTGATTGAGCCTCAGGAGCAAAACCAGCCTGGCGGCTTTGCCTTGTTGGAGCCAAAATAGTGTGGAATCAAGACGCCCGCGTCTAGAACCAGTGAAGGAGACGGTATGAGCCAGACAAGAAAAAGAGACCACAGAACCAGCGCGCTGCTGTCGCGCTTTATCCCCTATTACAAGCCCTACCTGGGCATCCTGGCTTTGGACATGACCTTTGCCGTGTTGACCACCATCTGCGCCCTGGTCTTCCCGCTGATTGTTCGGCAGATTACGGACCTGGCTGTATCAGATGCCAGCAGCATCACGCTGGATATCGTGCTGAGATTGGGCTCCCTTTATGTCGGCCTGCTCGCGCTTGAAGCGGGCAGCCGATACTATATGCAGTCCCAGGGGCACATCATGGGCGCCAAGATTGAGCGCGATATGCGGCAAGGCCTGTTTGCCCACCTGGCGCAGCTGTCTTTTTCCTATTACAGCGAGACCAAGGTTGGCCAGATCATGTCACGCATCACCAGCGACCTGTTTGACGTGACAGAGTTTGCCCATCACTGCCCGGAGGAGTTCTTAATCGGCTTCATCAACCTGGTGGTGAGCTTTGTCATCCTAAGCCAGATGAACCTGACCCTCACCCTCATCATCTTTTTGGCGCTGCCGCTGATGATGCTGTCCATTTTCCTGTTTAATACCAAGCTGCGCGATACCTTCAAGGCCACACGCTACCAGCTGGGCGAAATCAACGCCCAGGCAGAGGACAGCCTGCTTGGCATGCGCGTTGTGCAGTCTTTTGCCAATGAGGAATTGGAAAGCCGGAAATTTGACGAAGGCAACCAGACCTTTTTGCAGCTGAAAAAAAGGCAGTACAAGGTGATGGCGGGCTTCCACGCCACCACCAGGTTGTTAAACGGCCTGATGAACCTGCTGGTGATTGTGGCCGGCGCCGTTTTCCTCTCCCGCGGGCAATTGACCCCGGGTGAGTTCGCCTCCTATTTGCTGTACATCAACCTGCTGCTGAACACCGTCACCCGCCTGGTCAATTTTATGGAGCAATTCCAGCGTGGTTTAACCGGCATTGAGCGCTTTTATGAGATTATGGACGCGCCGCTGGAAATCACCGACCAGCCGGGCGCCGTGGAACTCACGGACACGCGCGGGGAGATCACGCTGGACCATGTCACCTTCCGGTACACGGAAGACGGCCCCAAGGTGCTGGATAAGGTGAGCCTTTTTGTGCCCAGCGGGCAAAGCGTGGCCTTGGTCGGCCCCAGCGGCTCAGGCAAGACGACGCTGTGCAACCTCATCCCCCGCTTTTATGACGTGACGGAGGGCCGTGTTTTGATTGACGGGCAGGATGTGCGCGACATCACCCTCAAGTCCCTGCGCGGCAGCATCGGCACGGTGCAGCAGGATGTCTATCTCTTCTCCGGCACGGTGCTGGAAAACATCGCCTACGGCCGGCCAGGTGCCAAGATGGAGGACGTGATGACGGCCGCCAAGCGCGCAGGCGCGCATGAGTTTATCACCGCGCTGCCCGAAGGCTACGACACCTATGTGGGTGAGCGCGGTGTGAAGCTGTCCGGCGGGCAAAAGCAGCGCCTGTCCATCGCCCGCGTTTTCCTGAAGGACCCGCCCATCCTGCTGTTAGATGAGGCCACCAGCGCCCTGGATAACGAATCCGAGCTGCTGGTGCAGCAGTCACTGGAGGAATTGGCAAAGGGCCGCACCACACTGACCATCGCGCACCGGCTGACCACCATCCGCAACGCGGATGTCATCTGGGTGCTGACGGATGATGGGCTGGAGGAAAGCGGCAGCCATGAGGAGCTGCTTAAAAAGCGTGGGCTATATTACCAACTCTACCAACTGTATACTGTGAAAAGCGACGGGGAGCAGGCGGACCTGCTCAAAGAAGAAGTACGATAATACCACTTGCTAAAAAGGAGGCCTAAAATGGATGTCTTGTTTTTAGGCGCAGCGCGCGAAGTCACCGGCAGCTCATTCCTGGTCACCATCAACGGAAAGCGGGTGATGGTGGACTGCGGCATGGAGCAGGGGCGTGACACCTATGTCAACCAGGAGCTGCCCCAAAGCCCCGCCATGGTGGACGCGCTGGTTTTGACACACGCGCACATCGACCACTCCGGCATGGTGCCAGCGCTGGTGAAGCACGGTTTCACAGGCCCCATCTACACCACGCCGGCTACACAGATGCTGTGCGAGATTATGCTGATGGACTCTGCCCACATCCAGGAAAGTGAGGCCGAGTGGCAAAACCGCAAGGCCAAGCGCTCGGGCGATGAGATGGATGAACCCATCTACACCCAGGATGACGCGGCGCAGGCGCTTTCGCAGTTTCAAGCACTGCCCTACCAGGAGAAACGGGAGATTCTGCCCGGCTGCGTGCTATCCTATACCGATGCCGGCCACCTGCTGGGCTCAGCCAGCGTCACCCTGGAATTGACGGAGGAGGGTGTCACCAAAACCATCGTCTTCTCCGGTGACATCGGCAATATCAACCAGCCCATCATCAAGGACCCGCAGTACTTGACCCATGCTGACTATGTGGTGATGGAATCCACCTATGGCGACCGCCTGCACGGGGAGCGGCCGGACTACTTGGCCGATTTAAGCGACGCGCTGCAAACCGCCTTCAACCGCGGCGGCAACGTTGTGATTCCCTCCTTCGCGGTGGGCAGGACGCAGGAGATTTTATATTTCCTGCGTGAAATCAAGGAAAAGGGCATGGTCAAAGGGCATGAGGGCTTCCCCGTCTACCTGGACAGCCCACTTGCGATCAAGGCCACCAACATCTTTGTGGAGGCGCCCCCCACCAGCTTTGACGAGGAGATGCTGGCGCTTTTGCGCGCGGGCATCAACCCCATCGACTTTCCAGATTTACACATCTGCGTGACGGCGGAGGAAAGCAAGCAGATTAATTTTGAGCAGAATCCCTGCGTCATCATCTCTGCCTCCGGCATGGCGGAAGCCGGGCGCATTCGCCATCATTTAAAGCATAATTTGTGGCGGCCAGAGGCCATGGTGCTGTTTGTGGGCTACCAGAGCGTGGGCACCCTGGGCCGGCAGCTGTATGACGGCGTCAAGACTGTCCGGTTGTTTAACGAGACCATCGCGGTGAAGGCCGAAATCCGCGTGCTTCAGGCCATCAGCGGCCACGCGGACCAGGCGGGGTTGTTAACCTGGATTAACAGCTTTAACCCAAAACCGCAAAAAGTGTTTGTTACTCATGGAGAAGAGCAGGTCGCCCTGCACTTTGAAGGCCTGTTGAAGGACGGGGGATACAGCACCTTTGTGCCGTATTCCGGTGATAGCTGGGAGTTGAAAACGGACACGCAGCTGGCCTATGGCACGCGGGAATTGGTGGACAAGACCAGCAAAAAACAGCGCAAGATCAAGAAGCGCGACACCGCAATGCAGGATGCCCTGGATCGCTTAAGCGCGCTGGTGCAGTCTGCCGCGGGTTACAGCAACAAGTTGAAGGCCAAATTAGCCCAGCAGATCAACGACCTGGTGCGCAGGTGGGAGGACTGATATGAATGTGAATCGAGTTATTATATGATGAAACGCTTATCAATGCTGCTTGTTTTTTCCCTTGCTTTTGCTTTGATGCCGCTAGCGGGTGTATTTGCAGCTCAGGCCGCAAGCGGCCTGAGTGTAGAGCAGACGCAAGAGGGCATCGCCTATTCCTTTTCTGTGCCTGGGCGGGAATTTGTCTGCCTTCAGTATCAAAACAGGAATGAGCAGGGCATGATGACCTTGTATTCAGCACAAGGATTATTCCAAGGTGTGTTGCCCATGCGCTATACACAAAGCCCAAGCAATACACAAGTCACGGTGTTAAGCCCAGCTCAACACCATCTGATGAGCGCCAGCATCGCCTTTGATGTTGAGGCGACACAAGCATTTGTGAAAGCACAACCAGATGCGGTGAACAAAGTAAATGACCTGACGCTCACGGCGGGTGAAAAAGAAATGCACTGGGCATTTACCGCTTCAGGCCATGAAACCCTCATGCTGCAGTTTAGCTCGGTCATGCAAAAGGGGCAGTTGATCATTACCGCAAAGGACAATGGCCATTTCTCGGGCAGCCTGTCGCTGCCCAACCTGTACGCAAGGGACCTGGTAACCATCACCATTAAGGATCAAAAAGGCAGGGTTCTTGCCAAAGAAAAGGAGCGGACGCTGTTTATCGCCCCTGACCCTGGTGAAACCATCAAGGATGGGCCGCTGAGCGGCGTCATTGTCTGCATCGATCCCGGCCATCAGCAGGCACCTGTCGAAAGCAAAAGCATCCCCGTTATGCCCGGGTCAAACAAATCCGTGTTCAGCGACGGGAAAAGCGGGATGGCACAAGGTGTTGTCACCTTCCGGAAAGAATCCATCGCAGCGCTTGAGATCTCCTACCTCACCTGCATCGAACTGCGCAAGCTGGGCGCCGAGGTTTATATGACGCGCTGGAACGAGGAAACCGGCGTGACCAATTTAAACCGCGCGGGCTACGCGGAAGAAGTGGGGGCGGACTATTTCATCCGCGTCCATCTGAACATGTCCGCGCGCAGAGATGCTGACGCGCTGTATGTCTATAGCCCCAACACATCCCCCTACGCTGCCCTGGTGGTTGATAAACAAACCTACAAAAATCTGGCACAGGCGCTGTTGGATGCCATGAAGGCAGAAACAGGCGTGAGGCACGGGGTGGTCCGCCTTTCCGACAAGTTTATTGGCAACAATTGGGCAAAAATGCCCACCTTTCTGGTGGAGACCGGGTTTATGTCCGCGCCAGCCAATGATGTCCTGCTCTCTCACCCTGTGTATCAGCAGCGTGTCGCTTTGGGGATGGCAAAAGGCGTCATCGAAATGGAAAAGGTAAAGGCCGCGTCTTTAGAATAATCCTCCTGCGTTTGAAAAAACTGCCGCGAATGTCACGGCAGCCTTTGTTGTAGGGGCGCTGGATTCAAAGAACGGATTTTTTCTCTTCATCCGTGTGGGGGCTGAACTGCATTGTCAACACACGCACAATTTCGCCCGTTTTGGCGTCCAGCTCCACCTTGTAGTTGGGGATTTTTTCCTCCCCGTAGGTTTTCTTTACCAAGGCTGCTAATTTCTGGTCTTGCACATAGATGGACGGTGATGCGTAGTACACCTTCCACAGGGGTTTGTCTGGGTCGGTCACGTCATAGAACAGATTGACATAAAACGCACTCTCGGGATGATCAGCGATGAGGATTGCCTGGTCCTCACTTAAGCCATACTGCTGCTTTAAGGCGGCACGGGCATGTGATAAGGCTTGCTCCTGGCTGATGGCATCCGGACCTGGCAGGCCATACTCCATCTCGCTGGCAAACTTCAGGTACGAATCAAATGGCCATTCCATCTGATCCGGATGCGCCTGCACGAACTCCCGGATCATGGGCGCAATCTCCTTTGAGAAGGCTGCCTTTGAAACAAGGTTCCAGGTCCAGAACACCTTTGATTCCTGATATTTTTCCTCAAAAGCACGGATGGCTTTGGCAATGGGAAGGTTTCGCCTGGCCTTTGCAGCATCAATCTGGGCTTTAAGGTCCTCAAGCGATGAGCGCAAGGCACCCGTCGATGGATGAACAAACATATCAATCGCGGTAAACGGGAGGGATTCGTAATCCAAGCCTGTGTTCCAGGCATCAAACATCACATACCAGTAGGACTGCCGATTCCCTGGCGCCGCGTTTTCCGGAATCTGGAAACTTGTTTCCACACGGTATTGGTCCAAGACCTCTTCCGCAATCCCAAACACCCGGATGACTTCCTGCTTGGCGACATTGATGGCATCCACCCGGTTGACGGGGCCTTTTTGGGGCTTCGTAAAGATGGTTTTACCTTCCTGGCTTTTGCCTTCCTGCTGCATCAGCTCGGAGTACCAGGCCTGTTCCTCTGCCGACCAGGTGGTAAACGCACCCCAGGCTGCCTGCATGATGCTGAGGAAGTTGGCGCCATGCGCGTCCTCCCCAATGAAGGCCGCAATGGCGGCGTCCGCGATGCGCTCGGCCTCCTGCGCGTCCAAATCCCTGCTGCTTAATTGCTTTAACTCCTCGGTGTCCTCGATATAGCCCTGGGCGACTAAATCCCGCACCAGGTTGGCCTTCTTGCTGGGTTCCCAATGGATGTACTGGCCCTGCTGTTGCTCCGTTTGCGCCATAAACCTGCCGGTTTCCCGCAGGGTCACCATGGCGATGGCGGCCAGTACCAAAAGGGAGAGAGACAGGGCCAAAGCCAGGCTGACTTGGCGCTTGTTCAATCTGGTTTTAGGGTTGTTTAAGGCGCTATGCACCTTGGCCTGATGGTTTCTTGTAAAAACCAGCGGCGCGAACGCCTTATCAAACGCTGTTTTCACCTTATCTTGACGCATGCTGTGCCTCCTTTGTCAATTGGGCGCGCAGTTTGTCCTGCGCCCGTTTCAGCCGGTAGTACACGGTGGAGACGGAGATGTTGAGAATGCCCGCAATCTCCTCCGCGGAATAGCCTTGGTAGAAATGCAGGAGGATGACGACGCGGAAGGCGGGCTTTAAGCGCATCACGTCCTCCACCAAGTCCAGTTCGTCAGGGTCCAGGCTGTGGCTTGACGTTAACATGGCCTCCTCCAGCGGCAGGTTGCGCGCCCTGTGCCGGAACCACGCGCTGCGCAGCACATCCTTGCAAGTGTTGATGGCGATGCGCGCAAGCCAGGCCCGCTCTGAATCGGGCTTGACACCGCGCCCAAAAGCGCGGTAGGCCTTTAGGAAGGTGTCCTGGGCGGCGTCCTCGGCCAGTCCTGTATCCTTCAAATAGGTAAAGCAAAGGCGGAGTATCTGGGTGCCATGGTCTTCCATCAGCTGGGTCAGCCATGCTTCCCGCTTAAAATCCCGCTCATGCGCCGCGCTGTTCATGCCCACCTCACCCCCTTCACCCTATAGACGAAACCTGAGGCAAAAATTACAAGATTGAACATAGATATTTTATAAAAAATAAGCGCCAAGGGGCAAATCCCGGCGCTTAGATGGCGTTTATCTGGTTGTTACAAATCAATCTCCAGGGTAACCGGGCAGTGGTCGGAGCCGTAGATGTCACTCCTGATATCAGCCGCCTTGATCTGACCTTTGACGCGGTCGGACACCAGGAAGTAATCAATGCGCCAGCCGGCGTTGCTGGCGCGGGCGTTTGAGCGATAGCTCCACCAGGTGTAGGCCTCGGTCTTATCCGGGTAGAGGTGGCGGAAGCTGTCGGTAAAACCGCTTCCCAAAAGGGTGGTCATCTTGGCGCGCTCCTGGTCGGAGAAGCCGGGGTTGCCGCGGTTTTGACGGGGGTATTTCAGGTCAATCTCCTGGTGAGCCACATTCAGGTCGCCGCAGTAAATCACTGGCTTTTTTTGATCCAGTGCCACCAGGTGCCTGCGCATGGCGTCCTCAAAAGCCTCGCGGTAGTCAATGCGCTTTAATTCTGGTTGGGCGTTGGGCACATAGGTATTCACCAGATAAAAATCCGGGTACTCCAGCGTCATCACACGGCCCTCGTCCAAATGGTCCTCCCCGAGGCCGAAGGTGATGGACAGCGGCTCATGCCGGGCAAACACCGCAGTGCCCGAATAGCCCTTGCGCTGGGCGGAGTGCCAGTAATCCTCATAGCCTGGCGGGTCGTACTGCGCCTGCCCAGGCTGCATCTTGGTTTCCTGCAGGCAGACAAAATCCGCGTTAAGGCCGATAAATGCCTCATCAAAGCCCTTGTTCAGCACCGCGCGAAAGCCATTCACATTCCATGATACAAACTTCATTCCAAGCTCCCCATGCGTTATTACGCCATATTTTATATCAATATACCCGTTATCGGGGTATATTCAAAATAAGGTTTGTTTTGCAACAACGCATAAACGAAGGAGGATGTATGTATACAGCAAGTAAACAGCGCTATGAGACCATGGAATACAAGCGCGTGGGCAACAGCGGGCTGAAGCTGCCCTATGTGTCCCTGGGCCTGTGGCACAATTTTGGCAGCCTGTTCCCCCATTCTAACTCGCGGGAGATGATCCTTGGCGCCTTTGATCTGGGCATCACCCATTTTGACCTGGCCAACAACTACGGCCCCATCCCTGGCAGCGCCGAGGAAACCTTCGGGAAGGTGCTTAAGCAGGACTTGCAAAACTACCGGGATGAGATCATCATCTCCACCAAATCCGGTTACTATATGTGGGAAGGCCCCTACGGCGAGTGGGGCAGCCGCAAGCAGATGATCGCCAGCCTTGATCAAAGCCTTAAGCGCATGGGCCTTGAATATGTGGACATCTTCTACTCCCACCGCCCGGATATGGAAACGCCCCTGGAGGAGACCATCAGCGCGCTGGTACAGGCCGTTAGAAGCGGCAAGGCGCTGTATGTGGGCTTGTCCAATTATGACGCCACGCGCACCAAGCAGGCGATCGACCTGCTCAAGGCGGAGGGCATCCATTGCCTCATCCATCAGCCGCGCTACAACATCTATGACAGACGGCCGGAGAATGGCTTATACCAGGTATTGGAAGAAGAAGGTGTGGGCGCGATTCCCTTCTCGCCGCTAGAGCAGGGTCTTTTAACCAACCGCTACTTAAACGGCATCCCGGCAGATTCCAGGGCTGCGGGGGACAGCATCTTCCTGAAGACCGAACAGATTACGCAGGACAGATTAAAACAGATCCGCGCGTTGAACGACATCGCCAAAGAGCGCGGGCAGACCCTGGCGCAAATGGCGCTGGCCTGGCTGCATAAGAGCCCGGTCACCTCCTCTGTCATCATTGGGGCAAGCCGCCTGTCCCAGATTGAGGACTGCGCGCAGGCACATAAAGCCGCGCCCTTCACGCAGGAAGAGTTGGATCAGATTGACCGGATTGTGAAAGGCTGACAGGAACCCTAAAGCAGGTTAAGACGCGAAGAGAACCGCAGGAGGAGATGATAGATATGGACATCATGGAGCTGGACCCTGCCGGCAAATACTACTGCGCTACATGCCGCAGCGCGATGGACGAAGAGTTCTGCCCTGAATGCCACAAAAAAGGCACGCCGCTTGACGCGCAGGACCCTGTTTACATTGGCGACTTGCCTGGCAGGCTGCGCAACGCGCTGCAGATTGCCTTTTCCGCTACGGAGATTCCCTTTAACGCCTACTCCACCTTAGGCACGGGCTTCACGCTGTCGGCCGGCGACATCTTTGAAAGCTACAAAATCTATGTGCCCTACACCCGCTCAAAGGAGGCCAAGGAGGCCTTCCTGCGCGTGTTTGAAATTAACGAAGAGCCCTGATGCTGCTGGTATATGTGATAGCGCGCCTGCGGGCGCCCTGGTGCAGAAGTCTGAAGGACAAGCGGTCGGAAATCAAAAAGCTGATTCATAAACTGCGGCAGACCTTCAATGTGTCCGTAGCGGAGTCCGGCAGCCAGGACATCCACACCCTGCTTCAGATCACCATCGCCGCCCTGGCCTTCGACGCGTCCCAGGCAGACAGCATCAAGGAGCGGCTGTATACCTTTGTGGAAGGCAATACGGACGCAGAGATCATTGGTTTTGAGGTGGAATACAGGTAAAACAAGAAACCAAAAAGGAGTTGCCGGTATAGGCAACTCCTTTAGTTTGGCTTGATTTAGTCCAGATCCTTGAGCAAATCCCCATAGCCCTCCTGCTCCATCTGGTCCTTGGGGATGAAACGCAGGGAGGCGCTGTTGATGCAATAGCGGATACCGTTGGGGCTTTCCGGATCGTTTTCAAACACGTGCCCCAGGTGGGTATCGCCCAGGGTGCTGCGCACCTCGGTGCGCTTCATGCCGTAGGACAGGTCCTCTATCTCCCGGATGCGCGCATCCTCGATGCTGTCAAAGAAGGCAGGCCAGCCGCAGGAGGACTGGTACTTCTGTTTGGAGGTGAACAGGGGCTCCCCCGTCACGATATCCACATAGATACCAGGCGCGCTGTGTTGCCAGTACTCGTTGGTGTAGGGATGCTCCGTCCCCGCCTCCTGAGTAACGTGGTACTGCAGCGGACTTAGCGTCTTTCTGAGCTCCTCATCGCTGGGTTTTGTATATTGCTTACTTTGTTCCTTCATCGCAATCTGGTTCCCTTCTGTCGTTTGCTGGCCTGGCATGAGAAGGCCAAAGACCAGCATGATGGCCATCAGCATTCTTAATATGGCGCTTATCATATTTATCCCTCCCTCATGCGGCGGGGCAGTCTTTGTTACAAGCCTTTGAATGTGTCCCAGCCGGACAGGTCGCCGGCCTCAAAGCCGCGCTTGAACCATTCCTGGCGCTGCGCGCTGGTGCCGTGGTTGAAGGTATCCGGGTCCACATAGCCCTGGTAGCGCTTTTGGATGGCGTCATCCCCGACCACGGCCGCCGCGCTCATGGCCTCGGACAGATCGCCCCGCTCCAAGTAGCCCCGCTCCTGCATATAGCGCGCGACCACGCCGGCCAAGTAATCCGCCTGCAGTTCAAAGGCAACACTGTAGCGGTTAAACTCCGTCTGGCTCATAGTGCCCCGGGCCACGCGCTGGCGCAGGGTGTTTAACTGCTGGGTGACGCCCAGCAGGGTTTGCACATGGTGCCCCGCCTCATGCGCGATGACATAGACCATGGCAAAATCGCCTTCCTTGGCGCCGTACTTACGGGTTAAGGTATCATAGAAGCTGAGGTCCAGGTAGATGGTCTGGTCCCCCGGGCAGTAAAAGGGGCCCACCCCCGAATCCGCAGCACCGAAGGCTGTGTTAATCTGCCCGGTATAGATGGTCATCATCGGCTCTTTATAGGCTGTTTTATACTGTGACTTGGGCAGAATCTGTGACCAGGTGTCCTCAATATCCGCTAAAGCGACGGATAAAAAACCCATCAGTTCCTTTTCCTGCGGTGTTTCCTGGTAGGTGGATTGCTGCTGGGTTTGTTGTTGGGCGGGCGGCAGCACGGCACCCCCCACCACATCGCCCAAATCCCCCCCGCCCATCATGGAAATGAGCAGATAAATCACAAGCCCCCCGATACCCAGCCCGCCGCCGCCCAGGGCGATTCGGCCGCCGCCGCTGTAGCAGCGTCCGCGTTGATCATTCACATTGCTGCTTTTCCGTCTGCCTTCCCACTTCATACCGCGTCCGCCTTCCGGGCCTTATGCCCTTTTTTATTGTGCCGATCCTTCATATTGTACCCAGCTTAGGATAAGCCCTTGCTGTTTTACCCGCGCAGAACAGGCAATAAAGCCGCTGCGCGCACACCAGTGATGTTGGTATGGATGCGGTCGCCCACATACAGGGTGCCGTCCAACGCCAGCCGGTAAAGTTTTTGCCCAAAAACAGGACAAGCAGGCCTGCGGCCGCTAATTATACCTCATCCAGCCGCACTTTCTCCAGGCTGCGGCTGAGCCTGCCCGCAAAGAAGAGGGCCAGCAGCGACAAGAGCGCCGAGAGCAGCATCGGCAGGCTCAGGTGCCATTTGGACAGCAGGCCGTTGATGGTGCCAAAGGGCGAGGTCACAAACAGGCAAAACGCCAGGGAGAAACCAAACATGCGCGCCTTTTCTGCCTTGTCAATCAGAATCATCTGCAAACTGGGGAACAAGGGGGTGAGGATGCTTAAAGCCAGCGCTTCTGCTGCAACACCCAGGTAGACCACCCAGGCAAGCTGGCGGGGCAGTAAAAAGAGCAGGAAATGGATAGCGGCCATGATGATGAGCGCAGCCCGCATCGGCCTGTGAAAGCGCTGCGGGCGCAGGCGCGGCGCAAACACCAGGAAGCTGACCATCATGGCGATGGAGCGCAATCCGGAGAGCAGCGGCAGCGCTTCTTCCGTGATGCCAAGGGTAGTGGTGACCAAAAGCGGCCAGAAGTTGTCAGACGCAGAGCGGATGACCATCACGCAGGACATGATGCCCAAGACGTACATCAAGGGCTTTTTCCTCAGCATGGTTTTCAGCACATCCACGCTGCCGCGGAAGGCAAAAAAGATGGATTTGCCCTTTAACTCAGCCCGCCGCTGCGTGCCCAGGCTGGATTCCTTGGACATAAAGTACAGCAAAAGCACCTTGATGAGCATGCAGGCGGCGGCAAACAGATAAAGCGCGCGCATGGTGGGCACCAAGGTATAGTTCCTGACCAGCACGGCGGTGAGCGGCGCTACAAAACCTGAGATCAAGCCCGCGATGTTGACCAGGGAGTAGATATTGACCAGCTTTTCTGATGGTGTGTCCTCCACCATCAAAAGACCCCAGGAGTTCTCTGTCACACGGTAAAAGCCGTTGAACAAAGCGGCCACCAAGAACCAGGTAAAGCCCTGGGCAAACATCCAGATGACCATTGGGACGAACCAGGCTAACAGGTCAAACAAGAAGGTTGTCAGGCGGCGGCCCAGCTTGTCCGTAATTGCCCCGCCAATTAAGGAGCACACCATCTGGCTTAACAAAAAAGTGGTGGCGACCACGCCGATTTGCAGCTCACTAAGCCCCAGCGCCTGCATGTAGGTGGCCACCAGGGGCATATACAGGGTCACGGGTACGCCCCAGAGGGGTTCCGTGTACACACAAGCCCGCGCGTTGCCGCGTAGGTTGATGAGGGTATCGATCAGCTTGTTGCGCGAAAGCAGCGCTTTGATGGCAGCCATATCTTGCTCACTTTCTTGGAGTCATCGCGCTCATCATAGCCAATATGGTGGTTTGGTTCAAGTGGAGACAGGCAAAAACACCAGGGACACAATCCATGCCCCTGATGCTTGCTTGTATTGAAGATTATTTCCCCTGTCTGAGGTTTTTGACCGTCCTGCGCTCCAGCGTGAAGTGCTCAAAATGGCGGGGACCGCCGTCGCCAATCGGGGACTGCGCAACCAGACCTACTTTCAGAGTCTGGCCAGCCTCCATGTAAAACAGGCGTGTCATATCAAAGCGCTCACCGTCTCTGGAGTAATGGAAGGAGAAGTAGTTGCCCACACGGGCCGCCTGCAGCCAGATGGCCTTCTCGGTGACGTTCACCCCGTTGGCATCGTCTGAGCGCACCTGTGTCACCACGCTGACCACGGCCTTGGTGCCAAAGTCACTTTGCTCAAAGCACAGCTTGCCCCAGTGCAAACCATCCTTCAAAAGCAGGATGGCGCAGGCGTCATAATCTGCCATAAACTCCAGGGACACCTTCACCCGGAGGACAAAGTCCCCCTCAACCTCGGTGTAGTAATAGGGCGCGTTGCTAACAGATTCATCCGGCATGCCAAATGCATTCAGGGCCAGGCCATAGTTGAAAAAATCTGTCTTGGCCGGGGCGTGGATGGTGAGGACGCCATCCTTCTCCTCCAACCGGCTTTCGTTAATCCACTTAAAATCCTTCAATGAATTCTCCTCTCATCTTGTTTCTTGGTCAGATACATATGCAGGTCATCCGCGCGGGAAAGCGGGGAGACCCAGCCTTTGATAAGGAAAAGCCCCGCACCGCCCGCCCATTTTAACCAATGGAGCAAAGGGTGGCAGGCAGGGCTTTGAGACAGGGCCAGGACTGCCGCTTATTTTTTGGCCAGGTATTTTCGAATGTCCAGGGCGACCGCGCTGGCAATGATGATGCCCGTGATAATTTGCTGCCAGTAAGGGTTGACGCCCAGGAAGGTGAGGCCGTAGTTGATGACCTGGAAAATCAACACGCCGGAAACAACACCGGCAATGGTGCCTACGCCGCCAGAGGATGAGACACCGCCCACTACGCTTGCCGCGATGGCGTCCAGCTCGTAACCCACGCCGTAGTTGTTGGTCGCCCCGCCCGTCCGGGCTGCCTCCAGCACACCCGCCATGCCAATGAGCGCGGAACAGGCGGCGAAGATGATCAGGATGGTCTTGGCGACATTGATGCCCGATACCTTGGCTGCCTCCACGTTGCCGCCGATGGCATATACATTTTTGCCAAAGACCGTTTTGTTAAGGAGGAACCAGATTAAGCCCACCACCACCAGGGCGATGATGAACACAATGGGGATGAAGCCATACAAGCTGCCGGAGCCCAGGAAGGTGAAATCCTCCCGCAATCCGCCGATGGGCTGGCTGTTGTTGGGCGGCATGTCAAAATAAATACTGGTGGCGCCATAGATGATGACCTGGGCTGCCAGGGTGGCAATGAAGGGGGGGACGCTGAGCCGGGACACCAACAGGCCATTGGCTGCGCCAAAGATGAGGGCAGCCAGCACCGCCAACAGGAAGGGCACAATCACAGGCAGCACTGGCAGCCCGGGGAAGAACTGCCGGGAATAGGTGGTGGTTTGAAGCATGGAAGAGGAGATGACCGCAGCCATGCCCACCACGCGCCCGGCGCTTAAGTCCACGCCGCCCGTGCCAATGATGACCAGGCACATGCCCATGGCAATAATGAGGCGGGTTGAGGATTGCTGCAGAATGTTGATCATGGTGCTGACAGAAAAGAAATTGGGCCGGATGATGCCGATGACAGCCACCAGCAGGAGCAGCACCAGGTAGATGGCCTTGTCATTGGCCAGCTGCTTGACGCCCTTGGCGGACAGGTCCAGCTTCCGCTCCTCCATGGCGGTCATGAAGATGGCGGCCAGGGAGGCAAGCACCGCCAGGGTATATCCCCAGGCAAAGTGGTAGGTGCTGGCAATGATGCCCAGTTCCCTGGGATTGGCGGTTACCAGGCGCAGGGCGGAGAAAATCATCAAAATGCCGCCCAGAACCACCGCCAGCCTGCGCCAGTTGCCGGGCACCGGGATAAAGAACAACAAAATGGCAGCAGCCATCAGGAGAATCCCGGGGATGAGGGTCGATTGCAACGCGATGTTGTTGGCCGCGCTGAGTTTGCCCATGACCAGGTCGATGCCGCTTAAGGTATGCTGAGGCAGGGGGCTGCCCTTTGCGGCCCGATAGTCCTCCGGGCTTATGGGCAGGGGATTTTGCACCGGTACCGGATGATACAAGCCCGATTCCAATCGGGTCATCTTGCGGGCTTCCACCAGCCTGGCATTCAGCTCGTCATAGGCGCTTTTGGCAGCCGCTATCGCGTCCTCGTCCAGTGTTTCCGCGCCTTCCAGCTCAGCAATCAGGGCCTTTGCCGCATCATACTGCGGCTGGACGACACTGATGACCTCCTTGGCCTCCTCCACCTTTTCCTTGGTATCCAGATACGCCACCACGCTCTCGTCGTAGGCGGCCTTGGCCTCCTCAAGGCGCTTTACGTGCTCCGCCTCATCACCCTGGGTCAGGGGGTAGCTGACATAGGGCAGCAAGACGCTGGCCAGCGCCAGGATGCAGAGCAGAAGGGTCAACATGGGCCGCAGGCCTGTTTTCCTGCCCGGCTTGGGCGCGGGAAGCTTGGTGATGGTTTGCTCTGTGGTCATTCTTTGTGCTCCTTCCACTATACAGCGATTTTGCTGGCGAACTGCGTTGCCAGGTGCATCACTTCCACCTGGGTGGCACTCTTTCCATCCAGAATCCCGGTCATGCGGCCTTCGCACATGACCATGATGCGGTCGCTCATACCCAGCAGCTCCGGCATTTCCGAGGAAATCATGATGATGGATTTCCCACGCTTTGCAAGGTTTGCGATGATGGAATAAATCTCATACTTGGCGCCCACATCAATGCCCCTGGTGGGCTCATCCAGCAGCAGGATGTCCGGCTCAATCAGCAGCCAGCGCGCAATCAGAGCCTTTTGCTGGTTCCCGCCGGACAAGTCCTTGATCAAGGTCTTGTAGGAGGGGGTTTTGATGCTCAGCTGCTGGATGCTGTTCTGGGTGTCCTGCACCCTGCGCTTCTCATCCAAAACCAGCCGGTGCTTGGCCACATAATTAGGCTGGTTGGCGATGACGATGTTCTCCAATACAGACAGCATCGGCACAATGCCCGTCTTCCGGCGCTCCTCTGTCAAAAGTGCCATGCCATGATCCATGGCCTGGTGGGGGCTTGTGATGGTGACTTCTTTGCCCTTGATGGTGATGCTGCCGGAGATGACGCTGCGAAGGCCGTAGATGGCTTCGATCAACTCGGTCCGCTGCGCGCCCATCAGGCCGCCCACGCCCAAAATCTCACCCTCATGCAGGTCAAAGCTCACATCGCGGAAGGAGCCAGGGTGGGGGCTGGTCAGCTTGTTCACCCGCATGATGACCTCGCCGGGCACATTGGAACGGGGCGGAAAGCGATTGGTCAGGTCGCGGCCCACCATCCGGTTAATGATTAAATCGGTGGTCAGCTCGCTGGCGGGCCAGGTGCCCACACCCTTGCCATCCCGCATGATGGTGACCTCATCGGCGATCTCCAGGATTTCTTCCATCTTGTGGGAGATGTAGATGATGGCCGTTCCATTTTGCTTGATGCGACGGATGAGCTTGAAGAGGTGCGCAACCTCCTTCTCGGTCAGGGAGGAGGTGGGCTCGTCCATGATGATGATTTTGGCGTTGTAGGAAATGGCCTTGGCGATCTCGATGGTTTGAATGGCGGAGACCGTCAGGTTGCCCACCATCTCCCTGGGGTCAATCATCAGCTCCAGGGTATCCAGCAGGCTCTTGGTCTTTTCGTACATCGCCTTTTCGTTGACCATCCAGCCGGTTTTGGGATAGCGGCCCAGCCAGATATTGTCCATGACATTGCGGTGGGGAATGGGATGCAACTCCTGGTGAATCATGGCAATGCCCATGTCCAGCGCCATCTTGGAGGAGGAGATGTGTACGGTGTTGCCGGCAAGGCTGATCTCCCCCTCATCGGGGTGGTAGATGCCAAACAAACACTTCATCAGTGTGGACTTGCCAGCGCCGTTCTCTCCCATCAGCGCATGGACGGTGCCGGGCCGCACGTTCAGGGTGACCTCGTCCAGGGCCTGTACACCAGGAAACGCCTTGCTGATGCGGCGCATCTCTAGCAAGAAGTCTTGATGCTGTTCGCTCACTTCACATCCTCCTTAGGCTGGGCAACCAAATCCGGAGGCAAAGTTTCCTTTGCCTCCGGATGATGAAACGATCAGTTACTCAAACTGGGTGTAGTTGTCGATGGTTACTTTCTGGTAGGGGACCCAGACGTAGTGCTCGTCCACGATCTCATACTCGGTGAACTCAGCCACTTTGCCATTGGCGGCGGCAACGGTGAGCAGGAGGGTGGCACGGCCCTGGTTTTTGGCGTCGTTGAGCACGGTGCCAAGCAGGGTGCCTTCCTTGAGGGCTTCCAGCGCGGGCGCGGTAGCATCCACACCAACGACGGGGATGTACTTGCCGTCCACAAAGTAGCCGGCAGCCTTGAGGGCTTCGATGGCGCCCAAAGCCATGTCATCGTTGTTGGCCAGCACGGCTTCGATCTTGTCGCCGTAGGCAGTCAGCCAGGCAGCCATTTTGTCCTGGGCGTTGACACGGTTCCACATGGCGGTGTCGGTGGCCAGGTTCTCCACCTTCAGCCCGGCATCTTCCAGGGCCTTTAAGGAGTACTCGGTGCGCAGCTCAGCGTCCTGATGGCCAGGCTCACCCTGCAGCATGACATACTGGAGCACGCCGTCCTCGCCTAGGGCTTCGGGGTTGGCGGCAAAGTACTCGGCAATCAGCTCACCGCTCATGGTGCCGGACTCTTCGGCCTTGGCGCCGACATAGTACCAATCGGTGAAGTCCACCATCTCATCTGCGATGGGCTCCCGGTTAAAATACACAACAGGGATGCCGTCATCCTGCGCCTTCTTGGAAATCTCGGGGCAGGCGGTGCGGTCTACCGGGTTGATGGCCAGGGCGTTCATGCCCTGCCCGATGAACAGGGTAACCTGATCATTTTGGGTGGGCTGCTGGTTGAGGCTGTCAGCCATGGTGATCTCAGCCACGTCTTTGGCGGCTGCTTCGATGGCATTGCGCACGCCGGTCATGAAGGTGTCATCAAACTTGTAGATCGCCACACCAATCTTTGGCAGCGCCGCCTCGGCGGCAGCAAAGGCCACCACGCTGAGGGCAAGGACAAGAACCAGAGCAAGGGACAGCAGTTTCTTCATAAAAGGACCTCCAGAGTTTATTATTAAGCTATTCGCTTTCGTACAGTATACCATATGAATGAACAGAACATCAAGTAGAAATGTTGGATTGGGACAAGGACTGGATGCCGCATGTCCCTTTCACTGCAAAAGCCCCGTGCGATACCATGCCTGAAGCGGATGCCGGGTGCATTGGGCAGGACGCCTTGATGGATGCGCGCGTCAACCGCCCAAGTAACTGACAGGTAATCGATTAATGCTTTTTCGGTTTTCTTAGATGCTGATGACCTCATAACCATCCTGGATAAACGGCATTATGCCCGCATGACCGCTCATATCCGACAGCATCGGCAAGCCAGTTGCCACACAGTCCTCATACACGCCCAGCACCTTGGAGCAGGCCAGGCAGATCCCGGCGATGAGCCCGGCTTCCTTGATTTTCAGGTAGACCGGGTTCTTCTCTTTTTCTAGCACAGGGACCAGTTTAACCGACGCGCCTTCAAAAATCAGCTTGACCTCATGCCCTGCCTCGTGCAGCTGCGCGGCATTTAACAGCACATGCAAAAAACAGCTTTTTTCGCCCGTCATGCCATAGAATAACATTTTTTTCATGTGGTTCTCCTTTATGTTTTCTCCTCTTATCATAGCACATCACCAGCTCTTGTGCAGGGGACGCGGCACAAACTGTGGCAGCAAAAGCAAACAGCAGCGAAGGGACGGCGCAAAATACAATGCTGCATGACGCCTTTCAGTGTGGTACCATCAGGCAAACAGGATGACAGGAGGAAGGCCATGGCCATCACACAGGCAGCATCAGCCCAGGTGCCCGCAATTGCCGCGCTGGCTAAACAGCTCTGGGACCACCATGAGCAAGAGGAGCTGCAGGCAGAGTTTGAACACCTGATAAAGGACAGCGACTGCGCGGTATTTCTGTATACCTCTGGCGGCCATGCTGTGGCCTTTGCCCAGGTCCAGCTGCGCAGGGATTATGTTCAGGGCACCTCTACCAGCCCCGTGGGCTACCTGGAGGGGATTTTTGTAGAACCAGCCCACAGAAAACAGGGCATTGCCACCCAATTGGTCAGGGCCTGCCAGGATTGGGCCCGGGCCCAGGGCTGCAGGGAGTTTGCCAGCGACTGCCCCATGTCAAACCAGGACAGCTACCGCTTTCACCTGGCCCTGGGCTTTGTTGAAGCCGGGCGAATCATCTGCTTTCAAAAGACACTGTAAAAAAAGAGTCGACAAAGTGTCTGCGGACACTTTGTCGTTTAAGGGGAACGGTGGGCTTTTCCACCTGTTCGTTTCACTCACGGTCGGTGTAAAAGCGCTGAAAGCATTGCTACGCAATGCGCCCCGCCCGCCCGGCAGAGCCGTGCGATACGATTTCACTCAGAGGGCTGTGCCCTCTGAAACTCCCCTTTGACAAGGTTTGTCTTCAATCAAAGCGCTTCAGGTACTCAGCCATCATGTAGCCATGGTATCCTTCATACTCCACCTGGGCCCAGTCATCCTTGATGTCCAGCACAATCAAGGAATTTCCGGACTTGACCTTGGTGTACTCCTTCGCGTTGCGCTTGGGCTCTGCCCGCAGGCGCACATTGGCCTCACGGTCCTTCGTCAGGCTGACGACCTGCGTGTACAGGCCCAGGTTGGTGCTCGGCTCCACTTCCTTGATGTGCGCCGTCAACACATAGCCTTCCTTGCCCTCGTAGCGCACCAGAGAGAAGGTTTCGCCCTTGGCTAAAATCAGCACGGCGCGGCCGCTTTTGACAGTACCCAGCGCCTTTGATTTGGTGGTCATCTGTTGCCGCAAGGTGAGCTTCCCGCCGGACGCGGTGACGATGCCGATGCCGGTTTGCACATCGCCAAAGGCGAAGCGCAGATCCTTCGTGGGCACATAGCCCTCATTCGCGGGGGTTTTGACCTTGCTCCAGGTCTGCCCCAGGATGAGCAGGGTGACCACGCTGCCGGCGTCCAGCTGCGTTAGCACCCCGGATTCGTGGGCGGGCAGCTCAAACAGGGAAATCCCTTCTGATTTGATGACGATGGCCTCCGCCTTGGCGTCCGCGTTGGGCTTGGGCATGTCTTCTTTTTTTACCGGCGGCATGGTGGCGTAGGGCTTGGGTGCTTCCTCAACAGGTGTTGAAACCGTGGGCAGCGCGGAATCGGCGTCCGCCGGGGTTTCGGGTTCGTCCTCCGCCGGCATTTCCGGTTCCTCCGGGGTTTCGGGTTCGGCCTCCTCCTCTGTCGGCTCGACCATCATGTCCTCGGGGATGTCCTCATCTGGGAACTCCTCAACCGCCGAGACGGCATGCAAAGCTGTACCAAGGAGCAGGAAGAGCGCCAGCAGCAGCGCGATGCGCTTTTTAAAAGTGTTCATGAAGGGTCCTCCTTCTTCGTTGTGTCATAAAACCGAAACAATTACGTAATGATTGTACGCTCAGGCGCGTGTAAAGTCAATGAACAGATTGCGAACAAATCAAACAGGGGCTTTCGCCCCTTGCACTTACTCGGTGAACAGAAAGGCCGCCAGCTCATCCGGCTCCAGCCGGTAAGGGGAGCCCTTGCCCTGGAAGAAACCGTGCGCCTTGATTAAGTGGATGCTCAAATCGGTCCAGCTCATCCGCTGACCGTGTTGGTTGATGACTTCGGTGTTGCGCTTGGGCGCGCGGTGATCGCGGAAGGGGCAGGACAGCTTGCCCATGTACTCCTCCACCGTGATGATAAAGCCCTGATAATCAACGGGTGCGCCTGTGGCGGTCAGGCCAGCCTTGGTCAATTCCGCCATTTTGTCGGTAATTTCCTGCAACGTGAAACCAGCGGATGCAAGCAGCGCCGCGTCATCCATGATAATCTGCGTAAACGGGCGGGTGTCCTCGCCCATGAAACCATCCCGGGTGAGGATGCCTGCCCTGAGGCTTTCCACCACAGGGATGTCTTTGGGGTTTTGCTTCATGCAGCCCTCCTTAGAATTTGTCGTAGAAGATGGTCTCGTCGGTGAAGCCCTTTTCCTTCAAAATCTTGATGCAGGCGTCCAGCATGCCCGGGCTGCCGCACAAATAGGCCTCCTTGCCCTGGCCGCTGTCCACCTGGTCCGCAAGCGCCACGGTGACAAAGCCGGTCACCCCTTCCCAGTTGTCCTCCTCAGCAGGCCTGGCTAAGCAGGGGATGAACTGAAACTGCGGATAGTCCTTCTCAATCTGGGCGAACTCGTCCATGTAGTACAGGTCACGAAGGGTGTTTGCGCCAAAGAAGAAGCGCATCTTGTGGGGCAGGCCTTTTTCAATCACGTCATACACCAGCGAGCGGATGGGCGCTAAGCCCGAGCCGCCGGCGATCATAATCAGCTCCTCACAATCCCCCCGCAGGTAGAAATCCCCGTAGGGGCCAGAGAGGCGTACCTTGTCCCCTTCCTTTAAGACGGTGTGGACGTAGGTGGTGCAGATACCGTTTGGCACCAGGCGGATGAGCAGCTCAACATGGTCCTTCTCTGAGGCCTTGCTGGAGATGGAATAGGCCCGGAAGACCTCTTCCTTGATTTTGCCGTAGGGCTTGGTGTAAAACTGCATGAACTGGCCCGCCTTAAAGGAGATGGTCTCCCCCGGGGGCAGTTGCAGGTGCAGGCGTTTGATGTCGTAGGTCATGTCCTCGATTTCCTTCACATCGCAGATGAACTCCCGGATGTTGAAAAGGTCCTCGGGGATTAAGAGCTTCATGTTGTTTTTGACCTTCACCTGGCAGGACAGGCGCATGTTTTGCTTGCGCTCCTCCGCTGAGATGTAGGGCTCTTCCGTGAGCAAGAGGGGGCCAGCCCCTTCCTGGACGGACACCTTGCACAGCCCGCAAGTGGCCTTGCCGCCGCAGGCGGAGGGGATGAAAATCTTCTCGCTGGCCAGGGTGGACAGCAGGCTGCTGCCGCCCTTTACCTGCAGCTTTTTTTTGCCGTTGTTGATATCAAGCTCCACCATCCCGTAGTTGTTGAGCACACGCTCGGCGATGGAGATGATGACGCTTAAGGAGGCAGACACCAAGGTCAGGATGCCGACGGTTTTTAGAATCGCTTGAAAATCCATACTGCCTCCTTACTGAATGGTGAAGATGCCGGAGAAGCCAATGAAGGCCATGGCCATGATGCCGGTGATGATGAAGGACAGGGCTGGGCCCTTGACACCGGGAGGCAGTTTGGCATTGGCCAGCTTTTCCCGGATGGCTGCCAGCATATTGATGGCCAGCCACCAGCCCAGACCGCTGCCCAGGCCAAAGAGCAGGGACTGAATGAAGTTGTAGTGGCGGATGACCATGAACAGCGTCACGCCTAAAATGGCGCAGTTGACGGTGATGAGCGGCAGGAAAATGCCCAGCTTGGCGTGCAGATCGGGCGTGTAGCGATCCATGCCCATCTCCAGGATCTGAACCAGGGCGGCGATGACCATGATGAAAATGATGTACTGCAGATAGTACCGCTCCGGCGGCACGATGATGTAGGTGTAGACCAGCCAGTTGATTGCCGTTGTCAATACCAATACCAGGGTGACCGCCATGCCCAGGCCGTTGGCCGTCTTGTACTCAGACGAAACAGACAGATAGGAGCACATGCCCAGGAAGTTGGACAGGATCATGTTGCTGGTGAAGATGGAGGCGATGAAAATGATGATAGGATTGATATTGGGTGCCATATACTCGCCTCCTTATTTGGCCTTCGCCGCTTTGCCGGCGGCGCGGGCAGACATGAACCAGATCATCCCGCCGATGATGAAAAAGGCGGCAGGGGGCATGATCATGATGGTCCAGGTTTCAAAGCGGATGAAGTTGACGTTCATCCCAAAGAGGGTGCCAAAGCCCAGCACCTCGCGGATGAAGGAGATGCCCAGCAACACCATCGTGTAGCCAAGGCCCGCGAACAATCCGTCCAACGCGGCGGGCAGCGGCGGATTTTGCTGCGCGTAGGCTTCCGCCCGGCCCATGATGATGCAGTTGGTGATAATAAGGCCCACATAGGGACCCAGTTGCTTGGAGATGTCCGGCAAGAAAGCCTGCAGGAACAAATCCACAAAAATCACATAGGCCGCGATGACCAGCGTTTGCACCAGCATCCGAACCCGGTGCGGGATGATGTTGCGCATGGCGGACAGCGTCAGGCTGGACAGCCCCGTGACGAAGGCTACCCCCAGGCCCATGACCAGGGAATTGCGCATGGTGTTGGTGACCGCCAGGGAGGAGCAGATGCCCAGAATGGCGCGCAGCACCTGGTTTTCGCTCAACAGGTTGCGCTTGATGATGGCGGATGTTTTCTCATTCACCATTTACTTCACCTCCTTGGGAAACACGATCTCGCTTAAGCTTTTGTTGATGGTGCGCATCACGGCGCTGGAGGTCTGGGTGGCGCCGGTGACTGCGTCGATCTTGTATTCAGGGTTGGCGCCATAAGCCAGCTCAACCCCAGCTGCGATGGGCAGGTTCCTGAACTGTTCTTTAAACCAGCTTTCATCAATACGCCCGCCCAGACCCGGGGTTTCGTTCTGGTAGGTGAACACCAGACCGCGGGTCTCTGTAAGGTCTGCCGTGATGCCCAGGTAGCCCCGCAGGCTGCCCCAAAGGCCTGAGCCCTCAAAGGGGACAGCATAAGCAATGGCATTGCCCCCCTCCATGTGGGCTAAAACAGGCTGGCCATAGGCTTCCGTGATGCCGCCTACAGCCCCTGGCTGTACAGACTCTGCATAGCGGGTGCGGACCTCTTCATCGCTCAGGTCATCGTCTATGCCCAGGGCATACAGCACAGCCCGCTGCTCCTGGAGGAGCTTGTTGGTGGTGATGGACGGCTTAAAGGCCTCATAGGCCGCGGCCAGCGCGAAGACGAGCACTGCGGTGAGGATTGTCATGAAGAATAATGTGTATACATGCCCTCGTTTCATGCGGCCGCCTCCTTCTTTTGAAGCTTCTTGCGGTCCTGATGCCGTTTTATCTGCAACTCCAGCAGGGGGGTGAAGGCGTTGACAATCAGGATGGCGAACATCATGCCCTCAGTAAACAGCGAAAAGGTGCGGATGATGACGGTAATCAGCCCCACCAGCGTGCCCGCGACCCACTGCGCCTGCTTGGTTTTGGGGGCGGAGATGGGGTCCGTCACCATGAAGATGGAACCAAAGAGAAACCCGCCCGACAGCAGCATGAACAGCGGCGGCGCGGCCGCCATGCCGGTGGCTTGTGTCACACCCGCGTAATGGAAGAGGGCTGACAGCGCGGTGCCGGAAACGATTGTGGACACCATCAGCTGCCAGGAAGCCACCTTTTTATACACCAGGAAAAGGCCGCTAAGCAGAATCAACAGGGCGCTGGATTCCCCCAGGGAGCCCGCGACATTGCCCAGGAACAGGTGCAAATAGTTGGGCAGAGCGCCTGAGGCATTATAGGTAATAATGGGTGTGGCCGCGCTGATGGCGTCCACCGCAGTAGAATACGCCGCAAAGCCGCCTGGGAGCGACAAGAAGGGCTGCGGCCAGGTCATCGTCATGTGGGCGGGGAAGGCCACATAGATAAAGCAGCGGCCAACCAGGGCGGGGTTAAAGATGTTGCGGCCAAAGCCGCCAAACACACCCTTGCCAAACACCCCGCCAAACACGATGCCCACCACCGCCACCCACATGGGGGTCATGGGCGGCAGCGTCAGCGTGAACAGCGCGGCAGACACAAACACGGCCTCTGACACCTTGGCTTTCTCCTTGTTGATGGAGCGCATGACCAGGTATTCGGAGATTACCGCGGCCAGCCCCACCAGCAAACCCATCAACACCCACCGCCAGCCATACAAAAAAACAGCCAGCAAGGCAATTGGGATCAGCGCCAGTAAAACAGTCCGCATCATTTTCTGTTTGGTAAACAGAGTCTTCAAATCCATATCATCACCTCTTTGCCCGATAATATCATGAGAAGGCCTCTCAACGCAAGATGACGCGCGCGTGAAAAGCGCGCCATAAAGCGCTGTCTTTATTGGATTTGTTTAGTTTGGTACAAACAAAGATACAGGCATAAAACAGCGCCAATCCGGATATACTCCTATAGAACCAATGTTAACCAAAGGAGCTTGTGATGAGAAAGACGAAATACGATGTGATGCCGGAGATAAAGCGCCGGTTCGCCAACCGCGCCATCCGGGAGCAGACAGTCCCGTGGGAGACCCTGGAAGCGCTGGCAGAAGCCGCGTCCTTAGCGCCCTCCTGCTTTAATGAGCAACCCTGGCGTTTCTTGATTGCCACGGATGAACGCAAGGAAAAACTGCTGGCCACCTTAACACCGCAGAACCAGGAATGGGCGGGCAAGGCGCCTGCTTTGGTGCTGACCGCCGCGAAGAAGACCTTTACCCAGGGCGGAAAGAACAACCGCTGGTATATGTCAGACGCTGGCTGCGCGGCGGGCTTCTTCATCCTGGAAGCAGAGCGCCGCGGGCTGGTTGCCCACCCGATGGCCGGCTTTGACAGAGCCGCCGCGCAGGAGGCCTTCCAGCTGGATGCGGATCTGGAGATTGTGCATGTGATGGCTGTAGGCTACCCTGGTGACCCGTCCCTGTTAAGTGAGCGCAACCAGGCGCGCAATCACCCCAACACCCGCAAACCCCTGGAAGATATCCTGCTCTAAACCATGAACGGGTATATTGACTGATGAATACTGTTGTTTTTACAAACATGGAGGCACATTGATGAGAGAAATCGCGCAGGTTGTCACCGGCAACCGGGCTATCGACGGCGCTGGCGTGCACCTGGTGCGGGTGCTGGGGCGCCCCACCATCACCGACTTTGACCCTTTCTTGATGCTGGATGCCTTTGACTCCACCGACCCGAAGGACTACATCAAGGGCTTTCCCTGGCATCCCCACCGGGGGATTGAAACAGTCACCTATTTGGCCCAGGGCCACATCATTCATTCCGACAGCCTGGGCAATGCCGGGGACATCAAGGACGGCGGCTGCCAGTGGATGACGGCGGGCTCGGGCATCATGCACCAGGAGATGCCCCAGGCAAGCCCCCGGATGCTGGGGCTGCAACTGTGGCTGAACCTGCCACGGGAGGGCAAAATGACCCCGCCCAAGTACAACGACATCCGGGATGAGGACGTGAAGGTGGTGACGGACGCGGGCGCCAGCGTGCGGGTGCTGTCCGGGCAATACAAAGGCACCTCAGGCGTGATGGCCGGGGATCATGTAAAGATGACCATGCTGGACATCACCCTGCAGCCCGGCGCACACTTCCACATGGACACCCCCAGGGATGAAACCCTTTTTGTATACCCCTTCTCCGGCTCCGGGCAGTTTGGACCCAGCCTCAGGGAGGAAGGAGCCCGGCAGGCCATCCTCTTCACCCAGGGGGACGAGGTCGCCTTCACCGCTGGCAAAGAGGGCATGCACCTCATGCTGTTCATGGGCAGGCCCTTAAAGGAGCCCATCTCCTGGGGCGGCCCCATTGTGATGAACACCCGGGACGAATTGATGAAGGCTTTTGATGATCTGGACCGCGGCACCTTTATCAAGGTGTAAGCATTAAAAACGGAGGAACAAACATGAAAAACCTGCGCAAGGACGCCCTTTTGGGCATGATTCTCCTGGCAGCCTACCTAGTCATCAAGTACCTGTTTCGGGGGGATGGGATTTTCCTGTGGTTGTTAGGCGCGGCCGGCCTGGTGGTCACCATTGTGGGCCTGTTGCCAGACAACCTGCACCAGAAGGTGATGGACCTTAAAAACAAGCTGCTGAAAAAAAGGTAAATAGTTGACCTTGCTTGCCAGAAGGAAGCAAAAACGGGTATGATAACCATGTACAAGCCGTACAAATTTGAAGGAGGATTTCAACCATGATTCACAAAGAAATTGCAAAAATGCTCAACGACCAGATTAATCTGGAGTTGCATTCCGGCTACCTGTATCTGGAGTTTGCCAATTACTACGAAGAAAACAATTTGCCCGGTTTTGCCCATTGGTACAATGTGCAGGCCGTTGAGGAATATGAGCACGCCATGAAGATCCGCGGCTTTTTAAATGACTGCGGCGTACGGGTGACCTTCTCCCCCATCGGCGACACCATCAAGGAGTTTTCCGACATCAAAGCCCCTCTTATAGAAGGGCTGAAGCATGAGCAGCTCATCACCAAGTCCATTTACAAGATTTACGAGCGCGCCCTGGAGCTGAAGGACCACCTGACCGCCAACTTCCTTCAGTGGTTCATCGCCGAGCAGGGCGAGGAAGAGACCAACGCCCAGGTCAACATCGACAAAGCCAAGGTGGTTGGCGCTGCTGGCCCCGCCTTGTATATGCTGGACAAAGAAATGGGCCGCCGCGCAGACTAAGCTGCCCTATTAACCAAAAACCACCCGCACCGGGCAACCGGTGCGGGTTTTCTTCTGCACAAGTGAGAGGGATGATGTATAATATACAGGTTAAAAGGAAAAGGAGACGTGTATGAAAACCGCACTAATCACCGGCGCCAGTGACGGCATTGGCGAGCAGGCAGCCACCGCCCTGGCAGAACAAGGCTGGCAGGTGGCTGTCATCGGCCGCAACAAGGAGCGCACCGCGGCGGTCGCGAAGCGCTTACACGCGCCGTATTACCTGGCGGATTTTGCCAAGCTGGGTGAGGTAAAGGCGCTGGGCTTGCAATTGAAGCGGGACTTCCCGCGCATTGACGTGCTGGCCAACAACGCGGGCGGTATGTTTAAAAAACAGCCTTTGACGGAAGACGGCTATGAGATGAGTTTTCAGGTCAACCATCTGGCGCATTTTTTGCTCACCAAGATCCTGCTGACCAACCTGATTGAGAGTAAGGCCAAGGTTATCAGCACCTCCAGCGTCGCGCACAAAACCATTGGCTTGCTGTTTAAGCTGGATGATGTCAAAAATCCAAAGCATTTTTCCCAGCACTTGGCCTATGGTAACGCCAAATTGGCCAACATCCTCTTTACCCGCGAGTTGCACAGGCGCTATCACGCACAGGGCATCAGCGCCGCCGCCTTTCACCCGGGCGTGGTGGCGACCTCGTTTGCCAAGGACACAACATCCTTTATGCGCGTCCTCTACCACACCTCGCTTCGGCGTGCCCCGGGTGTCATTACTGCGCAGGACGGCGCGCGCACGTTAATCTGGCTTGCGCAAAACGCGCCTGGGCTCACTTGGCAGGCTGGTGGATATTATGCGAAGGAAGCGCCTGCCCGTTGCACCAGGAAGGCAAAAAACGCAGCGCTTGCCCAGGGCCTGTGGGAGATGAGCGAGACATTGGTCGCCCCATTTTTAGACGAGGAAAGACATCCATCATGATTCGCATCGCACTGTTTGGGGACTCCATCGGCCGGGGCGTCAGCTACCAGGAGGACCGGGGACGCTACATCTATTTAAAGGACAGCTTTGACAAGCTGGCCGCACAGCACAAGTTGTGCGAAGTCATCAACCATGCCCGCTTTGGCGCCATTGTAAAGGAGGGCATCGCCGCCTTTACCCAGGAGGACCTAAGCGAAGTGGATGCCGTGGCCATTCAGTACGGCGGCAATGACTGCACTCCCAGCTGGGAGAACATCGCCAGGGACCCGGACAGCTTTCATCCCCCCCGTACGGAGCTGGAAGATTATGAAAACCAATTGACCGCTTTTATCAAGCTGGTCCGCCAGGCGGGCAAGATGGCGGTGCTGGTGACCCCGCCCCCGCTGGTGGCAGAGCGTTTTGTGCCCTGGGTGTCCAGGGGACTGAACGAACAAAACATCCTCCAGTACCTGGGGGATGTGCACCACGTCTACCGCTGGCAGGAGCAGTACGGCCTGGCCATGCACAAGGTGGCCCGGCATACCCAATGCAAGCTGTTTGACCTGCGGGCTTTCTTCCTCAAGGAGCGCACCCTGGGGGACTTGTATTGTGTGGACGGCATGCACCCCAATGAGGCCGGGCATCAGATTATCTACCAGGCCGTAGAACAGATGCTGCCCCTGCTGATGACGAACTGAGAGGGACGTTGAGGCTCCCGCCCCAAACCCCGGCAAGGGATTTCATCCCTTGACCCAGAATTTTGAAGAAGAGTGCATGGTGTCTCATGCACTCTTCAAATGTAACTAAGTGGAATGAATACAATTCTAAATCTTTTGGAGGTTTGGAACCTTTTCTTCAGAAAAGGTTCCAAGGTCCCCTTCCCCGTCCTCAGCTTAACTTCCCGATAACTTCTTCCATCTGCTGCCATTTGCTTTCCATGTCCGCCACCAGTTTGAACTGGGTGCGGCAGCGATCCAAGTTGTGCTCGGGGCGGTGGATGCGGAAATAGGTGTCCCCCATCAAATAGTCGGTGAGGAAGCGTACACCGCATTCCAGGGTCATGGCCCAGGCGCCTTCGTGAAGGGTGGCAATTTCGTCCTGGTTTAAGCTGGCGCCGCATTCCTTCAGGAAACCCCTGGCATAGGATTCGTACTGTTCCAGGGACAGGGTGACAAGGCTTAAGTCCTTTTCGTCCTCCGCCGCGGTGGAGGCGCCAAAGCGGATGGTATCGCCAAAGTCGTGGGCGGCCAGGCCCGGCATGACGGTGTCCAGGTCGATGACGCAAAGGGGATCCCGGGTGACGGCATCCAGCAGCACGTTGTTGAGCTTGGTATCGTTGTGGGTGACCCGGGTTAAAAGCAAGCCCTGCTGCTGCATGGCCTGCAGCCGGCCTGCCCGGTTCTCCCGCTCCAGGGCAAAATCCACCTCGGGCTGGACATCCTTTAAGCGGTTTTGCGGGTTGGCCCTGCGGGCTTCGTGAAACTTGCGATAGCGATCCGGGGTGTTGTGGAAGTTTTCGATGGTGTGGTGCAATTGCGCTGCCGGAAAATCCGCCAGCTGGCGCTGGAAGCGGCCAAAGGCCAGGCCGCTGCGGTACAGGTCCTGGGGATCCTCCGGCTGCTGCAGGCATAAGCTGTCCCGCACGAAGATATACATGCGGAAGGATTGACCTGCCTCATCCACATAATAATCTTTTCCATGAAGGGTAGGCACAATGGTGAGGGTATGCCGGGGGTTGCTGTCCTTTTTGGCCAGGTGCCGGGTGACAGCGCCGATGTTTTCCATCAAGGCCCCGATGTCTAAAAACACCCGGGAGTTGATGTGCTGCAAAATATACCATTCATCCTGGTCGGTTATCACCTGGTAGGTGCGGTTGATGTGCCCTTCCCCGTAGGGCTCACAAAAGACAGGTTTTCCCTTGAGGGGAAAATGGTGAACTGCGTCCAACATGTTGGCATGATCCTTTCAGTGTCGTTTCTTCAGCCCTTGATGCCGCCACCGGTGACGCCGGCGATGATTTTCTCGGACAGGAAGAGGTAGAGCAGGAAGGTGGGCAAAAACACGATGATGACAGCGGCAAACATTCCTGCCCAGTCCCCGGTGTACTTCATGGAGTTAATCATGCTGTACAGCCCCACTGCCACGGGGCGGGTGTTGTTGGAGTTTGCAAAAATTAGGGACATGAAGTACTCATTCCAGATATTGATGAAGTTGAAAATGGTCACCGTGATGATACCGGGCTGGGCCAGGGGCAGCATAATCTGCCAGAAGGTGCGCATGGGCGGGCAGCCGTCAATGGCGGCCGCTTCCTCATAAGACCGGGACAGGTTGGCAAAAAAGCTGAGCAGAAAGATGGTGGTGTAGGGCACATTGAAGCCTACATACAGGTAAATCATCAAAGCCCGGATGGTGCCATCTGCCTTGAGCAGGTTCATCTGGCTGACCTGACTGAACAGGGGCAGGATGATCATCACCACCGGCACACCCATGGCGGCCACAAAACCAGACTGGATGATGCGGTTGGCGGCAAACTTGAACCGGCTTAATACATAGGCTGCCGGGGCGCATACCAAAATAAGCAACAAGATGGAACAGATGGAATAAAACAGGGAATTGAAGAAGAATACCGACACATTTTGCCCTGTCCAGGCTTTCACATAGTTTTCAAAATGCAGCCCGGAACCAAAATGCAGGGCCTTGCCGGTGAAGATTTCCTTGGTGGTGGACAAAGAAGCCCCCACCACCCAGCCTACCAGCACAAAAGTGAACAGCATCCACAGCGACAGGATGATGTACCCGGGCAAGAGCCGCCTTTCAGCGCGCCAGTTGATGGAGCGGAAGGAACGATACTTAAGTTGTTTTTCTGTCATGCTGCCCTCCTAAAACTCCAGCTCGTCATCGCGGATGAAGAGGTTCACCGCGACAAAAACCAGCACCACCAAAATCCCCAGGGTCATGCCCACCGCTGCCCCCAGGCCTGCATCCCGCTGGGTGATGGCATTGCCGGCGGAGAAGACCTGGTTATACAGATAGACCATGGGCGAGATGGTGTCCACATCAGAGGTCACCGTGGAAAACAGCTGGCTCCAAATGAAGAAGCCGACTGAGGAGATGGACCACATGGTGATGTTTGTTTTCAGCACACCTTTAAGCAGCGGCCAGGTGATGTGGCGGAACTGCCCTAAGATGTTAGCCCCGTCAATGGAAGAGGCTTCATAATACTCTGCCGGGATCTTTTCGATGCCGGAGGAGAAAATCAGCATGTGATAGCCCACCATGCCAAAGCAGTACGCAAATAGCAGCGCCCAGAATTTATTGCCCGGGCCTGTCCATTCCACTGCTGCCAGGCTGTCGATCCCCATGGTTTTAAACAGGTTAGTGAGCAAGCCAAACCGCGTGCTGTACACAAACTGCAACCACATGGTGGCCAAAGCCACCGCGGAGATGATGTTGGGCAGGTAAATCACTGCGCGGTAGAATTTTTTCATACGGACGCCGGTGTTGAGAATCATGGCAAACATCAGCCCCAGACCCAGCACCAACAGGCCACCGATAGCCCAGATGCGCAGCAGGTTCCACATAGAGGTACGGAACAGGCTGGTGTTGGCCAGTTTGACATAGTTGCTCAAGCCCACAAAGGACCAATCTTTCATGCCGGAGGTGATGTTCTCCACATAAAAGAAGCTCATGGTGGCAGTCCTGATGATGGGGTACAAGAACACCGTTAAAAAAAAGATCAAAGCCGGCGTCAGGAAAACGACGATCTTGCCTGTGGTTTTACGCACGCTGGTCTATCCTTTCATACTGATTAGGAAAGAAAGGGGCTATACCACCTTGGCATAGCCCCTATGTATCGTTTTACTTGGAGGACGCGGTTTCCAGGTTGTTCACGAATTCTTCTGCGGTGATGGCACCGGAGAACAGCTTTTGCACTTCCTGCTTGATGATGGGGGTCATGTCCGGATTGTTTTCAATGCCGGCGCCCCAGCTAAAGCGGATGGCGGGATCGCTCTCGTATGCCTTGGTGATGGCGTCATACACGGGCTTCACGTTCTTTAAGCTGTCAGGCCACTGGGAGTTGTTGGTGTCCGAAGGCACGCCCATGGATTCCTGGCTGAGCTGGCTGTCAAACTCGCCCTTGGTGACTTTCAGGATGATGTCAAAGGCTTCCTGAGCCACTTCGGTTTTGGCGTTGATGCCGTAAACCTGGCCGCCAAAGTTGGCATGGTTTAGTCCTGTGACGCCGCCTTCAAGCTCGGGATACGGGAAGCAGCCCCAGTTGAAATCCGGGCCGGTCATGGCCTTGACCTCGTTGGGCAGCCAGGAGCCGTTCAAGTACATGGCGGCTTCGCCCAGCGCCAATTCGCCGTTCTGGTTGGCGGGGAAAGCAGAGGAGGCGATGGTGGGGGAGAAAAAGCCTTTTTTGGCCATCTCTTCAAAATCCTGGGCAGCCTTTAAGACTGCGGGTTCCTCGGCCCAGAGGCCTTCCTTGACAATTTTGTCAACCTGTTCTTCGCCCACCAGGCGTGCCAGGTGGTAACCCATCGTGAGCAGCACATAGGCATCGTCGCTGGTGACAGGGATATAGCCTTTGTCCTTCAGCTTCTGGCAGGCTTCCATGAAAGCTTCCCAGGTCGCAGGCGCTTCGGTGACGCCGGCGTCTTCAAACAAATCAACATTGTAGAAATAGTTAAAGATGAAGGGCTGGTAGGGGATGGATTTCAGGGTGCCGCCGCCGTTTGCACGGGCAACCGCCATAAGGCCGGCGTTGGCTGTGGCTTCGTAATCAGCGGCCTTGGCCAATTCTTCCAGGTCCAGCAGATAAGTGCCCCACTGGAAGTTGACACGGTCGATGTCTTCGTCAAACAGGTCGATAACGGTGCCAGCGTCCAGGGCGGGCTGAAGGCCTTCGCGCATGCCGGTGCGGCCTTTGAACTGCAGGTCCACTTTGTTGCCGGTCTCTGCCATGTAGGCATCAACGGCTTTCTGGATGACCTGGCCCTGGGGCTCTGCGGCCTCCCACATGGACCAGTAGACGATGGTTTTGCCTTCGGCGGACACGGTGCCCACCACGGCCAGCAGCAGAGCTGCCATCAGGAACAAGCTTACAATACGTTTCATTGGGTTTCCTCCTATATATTTGCGCGATTTGGCGCATTCTTGCCCACATTATAGATTCTACAAACTTGTCTTGTATAGTAGTTTTCGCCTATAAATTAGTAATATCTTCCCATTTTAAGTTTTTTTCGCTATAATAGGTCCGACAATGAACAGGAGGACGGCGTTTTGATCAACCTCGCGCGCTTATCGGAGCTGCTGGGCTACTTGTACGACATGCAGGGCCTGCAATGCTCCGTCCACGAGCTGGACGGAAAGGAAATCTACTCCTCCAAAGCCCGCAGCCGCTACTGCGACCTCATCTGCGCGGCCAAAGGGGGCTATCAACGCTGCCTGGTCTGCGACAAGGAGGGCATTGCTGAAGCCATCAAACGCAAAAAACCATACCAGTACCGCTGCCACGCAGGGGCCATCGACACCGCCATCCCGGTGTTGCTCTCCGGTGAAGCGGTCGCGGTGATCCTTTTTGGCCAACTGCTGGATGACAGCGATATTGAGGAGCAATGGGCAAAAGCCCAATCCCAGGTAGCCTGGTACCCCAACCAGGAGGAACTGCACCAGGCCTTTTACAGCCTGCCCCGGATGAGCCGTCGGGAAATCAAGGCCTGCTACGAGCTGGTGAACGCCTGCGTCAGCGAAACCCGTATGGAGCTGCTGACCACCCTGAATGATTCGGAAAATGCCCAGAAACTGGAGTTGTACATCGCCAACCACTATGCCCAGCCCCTGAACCTGTCCGGCATCGGGAAGGCCCTGAACATGAGCGTCAGCCGCCTGTGCGCCCTGGCCGCCGGCATCACACCAGGGATGACGGTGATGCGCCTGGTGACCGCGCGGCGCATCGCAGCAGCCCAGTCCCTGCTAAAGGACAGCGCAAGCCCAATACGGGACATTGCCAGCCGGGTGGGCATCCCGGACTATAACTATTTTACGAAGGTCTTTAAAAAAGAAGTGGGACAGACCCCCTCAGCCTGGCGCAAACAGCAACAGCAGCAGCAAAAGTATCTAAACCAGCAAGTCAACAGCCAGTTTGAGCAGCAATAAACCCAGGACAACAAGCAGCAGCAGGCGCACAAAGGGTGCGCCTTTTTTGATGGCCAGCCTGGCGCCTGCAAAATTGCCCGCGATGCCAAAGGCGGCCGCTGGCAGCGCCAGCGCGTAGAGCACATGCCCGGTTGTGATGAGGGTGAGGAGCGCCCCCACATTGCTGCCCAGGTTGACCAGCTTGGCCGTGCCGGAAGCGGTCAGCACCCCCTCCCCCATGAGCATCACATAGGCCAGGATTAAGAAGGTGCCCGTACCAGGGCCTACCAGCCCGTCATACAGGCCAATCACAAAGCCAATGAAAAGGCAGGCTGGCAGGGTGAAGCGCGGTGGTATCAGCGCGGCGCGGACAGACAAATCCTTCTTTTTCAGCACGATGAAGGCCACAGCCGGCAGCGCCAGCAGCACGCCTGCACGAATGTGTTTTTCCGGCAAAATGGTCAGCAAATATGCGCCCAGTATCGCGCCAAAAATGGAACCCACAACGGACGCGATGCCCGCGCGGTAGTTGATCAGCCCACGCGAGGCATAGGTGAAGGTGGACACTGTGGTCCCCATCACCGCGGACAGCTTGTTGCTGCCGCCGGCCAAGGAGGGCGGCAGACCAGCCAGGTAATAGGCCGGCAGGGAAATCAATCCCCCGCCGCCCGCAATGCTATCCACGAAGCCCGCTAAGAAGATCAGCGGACAAACAACCAGCAGCATCTGCCAGGTGACATCAACCATTTACCAGTTTCCAAACCAGGCCTCGCCCGCGAACAGGACACGGCCATCCTTGGTCAGCGCAGCCACATAGTCATCTCCGCAGGCGATGTCAATCAAGTTGTCCCACCCCGCGGTTTCCGCAGCCAGGGCTGGCTTGGTGCACAGCAGTTTGCCTTCAGTGGTTAAACCAACCAGGAAACTGCCGCTGATTTTGATTTTTGTGATATTTTTCCAGCCCGTAACCTGGGACTGCAGATCCTGATGCAGCAAAAGAACGCTGCCATCTGTTGTAAGCGCTGCCACAAGGGGGCGTGTTATGATATTGTTAACAACTTCCACCCCCAGCTCAATCTTCATGACATCAGACCAGTTGGAGACCTCCACAACCGCCTCATTGCTCACCATGTCGGTCGTTCCGAAGAAATGCACCTTGCCCTGGCCATCCACATAAGCCCCAGGGCCGTAATAAGACGTCCAGGCGGCAAAATCACGCACCTCGCTGCCCTCTGGCAACAAGAAATGGGAGTGATAGCCATTGAGCTGCAACAGTGCGTTTTCGGCTGTCCGCACAAGGAAGCTATCATCAAAGCCTTCTATCGCCACGAAGTCTTGTTGAAAGTAATTGCTTGCCCCGCCCCGGATTCCTTCCTGCAAGATCATTCCATCAGTTGTAAGCGCATAAAAGGTATGGTAGCCGACATCAATCGCCTTGACATCATGCCAGTGTACCGGGTTTTCGTGGGCGATGTGCAGCAAGCCGCCAAAATGCGGCCTGCCCTCACGGTCCAACGCCATAAACAGGGCCTTCTCCCCTGAAATGGCCGTGATGTTTTGATACAGTTGACTGGGCGGGATGACCATGTCCTGGCGGACCCAGCCCTCTGTCTGCCGCTTCCGGTTCTCGCTCATGGTGCTGACGCGATACCAGGTGTCCCCGCGGTGCGTTTCCTCGCCCAGGATGTACAGCACATCCCCCCGCTGCTTTCTACCAATGATGTCCCCCGCCGGGCTTTTCCGCAGGTTGACCTGATCCTGCGCGAACTCGCCAAAGCCTTTTTCAGCTGCAAGGGCGGGCAGGATGAAACAGCATAATAAGAGAAGCCATGTCAGTGCTTTTTTCAACATGCTTGTATCCTTTCATGTAAAATCCACCTATAAAACGCGTGGCCTGCCCGTTTTCGTGCATCAATACCGGGAATCTTGAGCCGTTTCTGCGTAATCGCGCTACCGGCTTGTATGAGGAGCCATCGCCGAAAGCGTAGCTGGGGCTGGGCTTAGAACACGTAATGACTTAAAGCAGGCTCTGGACCACAATCCTAAGCCTGCGTCGCTAGTGGCGGGAAACCATTTGGCAAAGCCGTTTGATACGCCCTGGTCCTTTACTCAAACTCCTCCGCCTGGCGCTCCATATTTTCCACAACAATGTCATAGATTTCACCCAGGGAGGCACAGTACTCCAGCACTTCCCAGGTTTGTTGGTGTGGAAGTGGATTTTGATCAGCTCCTCATCCCCCACCGCCAGCAGGCAATCACCCTCAAAATGCTCAGTGAAATAGGCGTTGATTGCGTCCTCGTCCAGGTCCGTCCCCTCAATCAAGGTTTGCACGTCAAATTTAAATTCCAGCATACTTACCCCCCCTTATATTGATCGATGCGCCGCTTTTACAAGCGCGTCCAGATAGTCCTTTTGGCTCAGGTCACCTGAGAAATGTTGGGTGCCATCCACCAGATAATAGGGCACATAATCGATGTTCATCTGCCGGGCGATGGCGTCATCCGCCAGCACCTCCTGGCGAAACTGGCCAGAGGACAGCACGGCGCGCGCATCCCGTTCATGAAGCCCCACATCGTTTGCCGCGCGCACAAGCACCTCATGGTCGCTGAGGATCACGCCCTGCATAAACTCCATCTCCTGGGCGCGGCGGAAGAACTCATTCCCCACACCCTGTGTCTTGGCATACTGCAGCAGCCGGTGCGCATCCATCATGTTCGCGTAGCGCGCGTTGACCATATCCAACATGAGTCCGTCGCCTTTTGCAATCTCCTCAAGCGCCTTGAAGCCTTTCAAGACCTCGTCAATCTGCTTGCCGTATTCCATCTTCACATGCTCTGCTATACTTAAACCATCGGGCTTGTCGCTGTCCTTATTGAGCAGAAAGCTGCGCGGGATGACCTCAGCCGCCTCCACAAGGCCCAGTTGCCCTAAGGCTTCAAACAGGCGTGCCTTCCCAATAAAACAATAGGGACAGTGGAAATCCGCCCAAACTTCGATCCTCATATCTATCACTCCCACAGCGCCTGACGTTTTTATTGCTCTGCGCCGTTTACTGTATACCCAAAGTGGACGGCTCCCAACAATAAATCAGTTTTCATGATAAAATGCCGCTGGCAACACAGTTATGACACAAAATAAAGGTACAATGAAACCAGAAAGGGGTGAGGGCAAATGCGGATGCTGATTGCGGATGACCACCAGCAGATTACCCAGGTGCTGGAGGCCTATGCCAAAAAGGAAGGTTTTGACACAGTGGTTGCGCACGACGGCGCACAGGCGCTGGCCATCGCGACCACGGACATGCCGGATATCATTTTGCTGGATGTGATGATGCCCAAGATGGATGGTTTTGAGGTGTGCCGACGCATCCGCGCCTTTTCCACCGTGCCCATCCTGTTGATCACCGCCCGCGGGGAGGATTTTGAGCGCATCATGGGGCTGGACATCGGCGCGGATGATTACATCGTCAAGCCCTTTTCCCCAGGGGAGGTCATGGCCAGGGTGCGCGCTGTGCTGCGCAGGGCGGAGGTAGGCCAAGCGCCGCAAACCGAAGGCATTTTACGGGGCAAACTCCTGCTTAACATGGACACGGCCGATGTAACAGTGGATGGACAAGCAATTGCGCTGACCAAAAAGGAAATGGACCTGCTGTACACGCTGGCAGACAAACCGGGACGCATCTTCACGCGCGAGCAATTGCTTAACAGCCTTTGGGGTTATGACTACTTCGGGGACAGCCGCACGGTGGATTCCCATATCAAACGCCTGCGCGCCAAGCTGGACGTGACGGACAAGCCCGGTTTTTTAATCCGCACGGTTTGGGGACGGGGATACCAGTTTGAGGTAAGTGACGATGAAGCTTAAAATTACCGGCAAGTTGATGACCTATTTCGCGATGACCCTGGTACTCTTTGCCCTTGTGTTGGGGCTGCTGTTCGCGTTGATGTTCCGCGATTTTAGCGCGCAAGTGTATCAGGACAGTTTAACCACGCGGGCGGAACAGATTGCGGACAGCCTCTCCGCCTTTGGGCGCGGGCGCGACCGGCCGGCAGGCGGCATGAACAACACCATGCGCCTGTTAAGCGAGGCGGCAGACACGGACATGTGGTTGGTGGACCGCACAGCCCGCACGGTCACCGCGGGCAGGCGAACAAAGCCCGTGGAATACAGCCAGCTGCCGATGGATGCGGACAAGCTGTTGGGTGAGGTGTTTGACGGCAGGATTGCGCACAGCCGCGCCTTTTCCGGCATGTTGGAGCAGCCCACCATCACCGTGGCAGCCCCCATCAAGGACACAAATGGGCAGGTCGTCATGGCGCTGCTGCTGCACGGCACTGCGGAGGGAACGGACGCCGCGACGCGGGAGGGCCTCAAGCTGCTGCTGATATCCGGGTTGATCGCCCTGGCACTTTCAAGCGGCGCGGCAGCCCTATTATCACACCACTTTATCAAACCCATCAAGGCGATGCAGGTGGCAGCCAACCACTTGGCGGAGGGGGATTACGCGGTCCAGGTGGCGGCCTCGCGCCGGGATGAGCTGGGTGCGCTGGCGCAGGACCTTAACAGCCTCTCACGCAGCCTGATGTCCTCCCTTGAACAAAGCAAGGCCGAGGAGGAGCGCAGGCGCCACTTCATGGCGAAGGTGTCGCACGAATTGCGCACCCCGGTGACCGTGCTGCAAAGCACCCTGGAAGCCCTGACCGACGGCGTGATAACGGATAAAGAGGAGGTGAAGCGCCACCAGGAGGGCCTGCTTAAGGAGAGCCTGCACCTCAAACGCATGGTACAGGACCTGCTGGACCTGTCCCGGATGCAAAGCCCAGGCTATGCGTTTCAAACAGATCAGGTGAATTTGTCCGCACTGGTGACGGATGTAGCCCGCACCGCAAAGGCGCTGGGTGAAGATAAGGACCTGGTGATTGAGGCGACCTTCGCGCAGGTGCCCGCATTGACCGGGGATGCCACCCGATTGCGACAGTTAATGCTCATCCTTGTGGACAACGCGGTGCGCGTCAGCCCCAGGCAAGGCCAGCTGCGGATTGATCTGGAATTACATGAGCAAGGCGCCGTATTCACCATCCAGGATCAGGGGCCGGGCATCCCGGAAACACTGCTCCCCCATCTGTTTGATGCTTTCCGCACCGGCGAAAACGTCGGCGTTCATCCACAAGGGACAGGGCTGGGGCTAGCCATCGCCAAAGAGATTGCGGAACGCCACGGCGCAGTATTGACCGGACAAAATGCACAGGAAGGCGGCGCTGTGTTTTCGCTGCAGTTCCCTTCATGATTGGGCAGATAAGTTATCTCATCCTGATGGAAAACTTTAACGCACCGATGGGGCGAGAGGTTTTCGAGGTTCCGATAAGTCGAGTGAAGGAGGCGTAGCAATAGCTATGTTGACTGAACAAGACAAAGCGGAAACCGAAAAACACCGGCTCATCAAAGCGTTAAAGTCTGATATCAGTATCACAAGCCGGGCTTAGACACCCGGCTTTTTGCGCGCAAAAACACCCGCCAGGCGGGTGCCTGGCGGGTGAATATTCGGTCGGTCGGGCTTACTCGGCGCCGGCCAGCTTCTTGAGGTTGGCCAGACGGATGGCGGCCTCCTCCTCGGAGCGTTCAAACAGGGGCGCTGCATGATCCGGGAAGGCCCGCAGCAGGGAGGTGTAGCGCACCTCGCCCTTGATGAAGTCCTGATAGCTCTCGGTGGGATCCTTGCTGTCAATGACTAGCGGGTTCTTGCCCTCATCGGCCAGCTGCGGGTTGTAGCGGTACAGGTTCCAGTAACCAGAGGCCACCGCCTTGCGGGTCTCGGCCTGGGAGAAGGACATGTTGATGCCGTGGTTGATGCAGGGGCTGTAGGCGATGATGAGGGAGGGGCCGTCATAGGCCTCGGCCTCGTTGAAGGCCTTGAGCACCTGGTTGTAGTTGGCAGACATGGACACGTGGGCAACATAGACATAGCCATAGCTCATGGCCATCATGCCCAGATCCTTCTTGCGGGTGCGCTTGCCGGCCGCGGCAAACTTGGCCACAGAACCGGTGGGGGTGGCCTTGGACGCCTGGCCGCCGGTGTTGGAATAGACCTCGGTGTCCAGCACCAGGATGTTCACATCCTGATTCTGGGCCAGTACGTGGTCCAGTCCGCCGTAGCCGATGTCATAAGCCCAGCCGTCGCCGCCGATAATCCAGATTGACTTCTTGGCCAGCATGTCGGCATGCTGCACCACATAGCGGGCAACTTCGGAGGATGCGCTGTTGCTGTCTTTGGCTAGCACGCGTTCGCAGGCAGCCTTAAGGGCTTCGCCGGCTTCCTTGGAGGCATCGGCATCCTTCATAACCTCCAGCCACTTCTGGCCGGCTTCCTTGATGGCCTTGTCGGTTTCTGCCATCTCGACCAAGGCTGTTACCTGCTCGGCCAGCTTCTCCCGGCGCTGGGTGTAGGCCAGGTTCATGCCGAAGCCGAACTCCGCGTTGTCTTCAAACAGGCTGTTGGCCCAGGCGGGGCCGTGGCCCTTGCTGTTTGTGGTGTAGGGCACCGTGGGGCTGGAGCCGCCATAGATGGAGGTGCAGCCGGTGGCGTTGGCGATGACCATCCTGTCACCAAACAGCTGGGTGGCCAGCTTGATGTAGGGGGTCTCACCGCAGCCTGCACAGGCGCCGGAGAACTCAAACAGCGGTTTGAGGAACTGCGCGCCGCGGACGGTGTTCTTGTTGTGCTGGATGCGGTCATCCGGCAGGTTGTTGGCAAACTCCCAGTTCTTTTCCTGGTGGCGCTGGCTGTCCAGGGGCTTCATCTGCAGGGCCTTGGTCTTGGCGGGGCAGACTTCATAGCAGTTGCCGCAGCCGGTGCAGTCCAGGGGACTGATCTGAATGCGGAAGTCGTTGCCGGCATAGTCACGGCCGATGGCGGGCTTGGTCTCAAAGCCCTCGGGGCGCTTGGCGCCGCTTTCAATCAAGAAGGGACGGATGACGGCGTGCGGGCACACCATGGCGCACTGGTTGCACTGGATGCAGTGCTCCATCTGCCACTCGGGCACGTTGACCGCGATGCCGCGCTTCTCATACTGGGTGGTGGCGGTGGGCACACGGCCGCCAGGATCAAAGGCGGACACGGGCAGGGAATCACCAGCCTGACCCAGGATGGGCTTGGCAACCTCGTTGAAGTAATCTGTTGCCCTGACCTTCATGGGCTGGGCACCGGTGGTGGCATCGGCCCAGGCGGCGGGGATTTTGACCTCATGCAGCTCGGCGGCGGCGCCGTCAATCACGGCCCAGTTGGCCTTGACAACCTTGTCACCGCGGCGGCCATAGGTTGCCTTGGCGTAGTCCTTCATGTATTTCTCAGCCTGGGCATAGGGAATGATGTTGGCCAGCTTAAAGAAAGCAGCCTGCATGATGGTATTGATGCGGGAGCCCATGCCGTGATTGGCGGCCAGGGAAATCGCGTCAATCACGTACAGCTTGGCCTTTTTCTTGGCCAACTCGCGCTTCATGGAGGCGGGCAGGCGCTCGTCCAGCTCCTCTTCCGTCCAGGGGCAGTTGAGCAGGAAGGTACCGCCGCGCTTTAGGTGACCCACCATGTCATACTGGGTGACATAGGCCGGGTTGTGGCAGGCGACGAAGTTGGCGTCGTCAATCTGGTAGGTGCTCTGGATGGGATCCTTGCCAAAGCGCAGATGGCTGACGGTGAGGCCGCCGGATTTCTTGGAGTCATAGGCGAAATAAGCCTGCACGTTGAGCTTGGTGTGATCGCCGATGATCTTGATGGAGTTCTTGTTGGCGCCGACGGTGCCGTCGCTGCCCAGGCCGTAGAACTTGCAAGCCACAGTGCCTTCGGGCGCGGCGTTGAACTGGCGGCCCAGCGGCAAGGAGGAATTGCTCACGTCGTCGTTGATGCCCGCGGTGAAGTGGTTCTTGGGACGGGCCTTGGCCATGTTGTCGTACACAGCCTTGACCATGGTGGGGGTGAACTCCTTGCTGGAGAGGCCATAGCGGCCGCCCAGCACCGTGATGTCACTGCGGCCGGCTTCCGCCAGGGCGGTGTGGACATCGGTGTACAGGGGATCGCCCAGCGCGCCAGGCTCCTTGGTGCGGTCCATGACGGACAGGCGCTTCACGGTCTTGGGCAGGGCTTTTAAGAAGACGTCGGCTGCGAAGGGGCGGTATAGGCGCACCTTGAGCACGCCCAGCTTCTTGCCCTTGCGGTTGAGGGCCGTCACGGTCTCGTGTACGGTCTCGGCGCCAGAGCCCATGATGATGATCACATCCTCGGCTTCCGGGTCGCCCACATAGTCAAACAGCTTATAGGAGCGGCCGGTAAGCTTCTTCACCTGCTTCATGCACTCCTCCACAATGCCTGGCACGGCCTTGTAGTAGGGGTTGGCAGCTTCGCGGTTTTGGAAGAAGACGTCCGGGTTCTGGGCGGTCCCGCTTTGATGCGGTTTCTCGGGGTTCAGGGCGCGGGCACGGAAGGCATCCACCTTCTCCCAGTCCACCAGCTTCTTGATGTCCTCGTAGGAGATCTCCTCGATCTTCTGGAACTCGTGGCTGGTCCTGAAGCCATCAAAGAAATGCAGGAAGGGCACAGAGGCCTTCAGCGTGGCCAGGTGCGCGACCAAGGCCATGTCCTCTGCTTCCTGGACGGAACCGGAGGCCAGCATGGCAAAGCCAGTCTGGCGGCAGGCCATGACGTCGGAATGGTCGCCAAAGATGGACAGCGCGTGGGTGGCCAGGGTGCGTGCGCTTACATGGAACACGGTGGGCAGCAATTCCCCGGCGATTTTGTACATATTGGGGATCATCAGCAACAAGCCCTGGGAAGCAGTATAGGTGGTGGTCATGGCGCCGGCTGCGAGAGAGCCGTGCACCGCGCCAGCCGCGCCGCCTTCGCTTTGCATTTCTGCCACACGGACCTTCTGTCCAAACAGGTTCTTCCGTCCATGAGCGGACCATTCGTCCACATACTCCGCCATCGTGGATGAGGGGGTGATGGGATAAATGGCTGCTACATCAGAAAACGCGTACGCGATGTGGCTGACAGCACCGCTGCCGTCAATGGTGAACATTTTTTTTGCCATGATTTCCTCCTGGTAATATTCTGAAATCCGTTTTCGCGGAATTTCTATCGGGACAACCGCTTTAGTATAGCGAAAAACAGTTGCAATTGTCAAGAAAATTGTCTTTTTTAGGATGCTTCATTTTCCTTATGATATATAGCTTTCCTTTGATTTTATCTTTTTCTTTTCTTCAATTGGCCGGTTTTTCGCGCAAAAAATCATCCCCTGGTCATCGAAGGAATTCTCTTGTCCGCATCTTTGTCAAATACTTGGTATCCGCTGCAGTTGGAGAGCAGCAGTTCCTGCCATGCGCCCTTTCACAGGCAAAAACGAATGGGGTTGAATGGTTCAGCGAGCAACAGGAAGAACCCTGTTGCTATTAAGAAATGTATAAACTGACCTGTACCATACGCCCGCCAGGGCTGATTATCTGACACCTGGCTTGTGCACAAGCCAGGCCGCAAAGGCCATGTATTGCGCCAACAGGACTGTGTACAAGCCATACAGAAGGGCTGTCGCCACATCCAGACGATCCAGCGCCTTTTCCAGGCCAAAGGCCAGCGCCGCAACCAGCGAGGAGACTGCCAGCGCGGCCAGCATCCGCTTGGGTTTCCCTGACCTTTTTACAAGCAGCGTCAGGGAGCCCGCTGCAAAAAGCATTGCGATGATTTGCTGCACCTTGACAAAGCCCCAAATCATATGCCGGTCAGTCCGCAGGCTTTCCATTAAAACCTGGGTGGTGCCGTATAAGAAGAAAAACACCGTCACTTGGGTATCCTGAGCCTGGGGGCATTTCTTGTTGCGCATCAGTAAATAGACCAGGATGACTAAAGCGCATAATGCTTCAATCAGCCACACCCGCAAAAGGTTGCCGTACAGATCCAGGATGGCAAACCAGCCGGAAAACTCCACATCAAAGCCATACCCGGTACCAGCAGCGTGCTCTGCCAGCCTGGCCAGCAGCACAAAAACCGCCAGGGCCACAGCGGCAGCGTGTAAAAGCCGTGTGTCTTTCCGCTTTTGATAGACCAGCATAAGGCCCATCAAGGCCCCCAGCAGGGCGCCGCTCATGGACAGCCCGCCTTCATGAAGGCGGAAAATGGCCCAGACATCCGCCTTGCCCATGTAAAAGCCCAGCATGCTTAGATAATACAAGCCACGGGAAAACAAGAGACCCAAAAACAATGTCAGGAGCGGCAAGATGAGCAAACCCTGGCTTCTCCCTTTCCCCAAAGCCAGATAAGCCGCCGCCAAGGCGAGCAGCACTGACAAGGCTAGCAGGCAGCCATAGCGTTGGAAACCCCAGGTGTATCCGGGGTGTTGTTCCCCAATGTAGTATGCGTTTTGTGCATCAGGCTTGATCTGCCCATCGGACACAAAGAGGCAAAGAACCGCCAACCCAAATAGAAAGGCCAGAATCAGGAAGGCCTTCTGCCATGCACTTGCTGATTGATTCATAGGCTGTGCCTGCTTACTCGCCGCCAATGGAGCTGGCTACATAGATGATGTCGCTTTGATCGCGCTCGGTATTGCTGGTGTTGCGATCCAGGAACTTATTGTTAAAAACCATGACACTGGACTGCCCGCCGTCCAGGTTGTATGCGGTAACGACACCCAGTTCGCCCATAAAATCAGCCATCTGCTGATGGGTAAAGCAGTCCCCGCGTGCGCCTTCAATTTCTACAAACATATAGGATAAAGGGCCTGTCTGGGCAATCACCGAGCGCGGCAGTTTTTCCTTGGGGTTAAAATAATAATCCTCCCGGGTGGTGACGACCTTGCCGTCTATCACTAAGGCAGGGCCAAAGCTGAATGCATTGACGATGGTGCCGCCAGAAGCCAGGTACTGATGAATCTCTTCATCCTTTTCCTGCGAGACAAAGACATGGAAATCGCCCTGCTCATCAATCACCAGGACATCCTTCATGGGGTCCGGTTTATTCCTGATGACCTGCCCCTGGCGATAGACAAAGCTGTCCCGGGTGCGCTGCACATAGCATTCACCATTGATGGCAAAAACGGCATTTTTGGCTTTGGCCATCAGGAGAGGGCGCGCTACCCAGTTGTCGTTTGGTTTGCGCGCGATGGCTGTATGGAGCTGGGTAGGGCTTTTGACAGTCACCCTCACAATATAGGCACGAACGTTCTTCTCAAAATCCCTGGTTTCTATGCTTAAGCTGATGCTTTCGTCCTCGTAGCCTTGTGCTGTAAAGCCTGCAGGGTTGGGAAGGCTTCCGCCAAGGTTCAGATCCAGGGGCAGGTGGTACTCCTGGCCGCCAAGGCCTGCAAGCGGCAGCAGACACAACAAGATTGCTAGGGCAACAAGCTTTTTCATCAATTCATTCTTCCTTATGCAAGCTCGGATTCGAGGAAATATTATCCATTTGTCCAGGCTTTGTCAAGCAGCAAGAAACCTGCCCCGCATCGCCTGGAGGGTGCGCGCAATCCAGCAGGCACTTCTAATAAAAGCAGGAGGCATCGTGCGCTCCTGCTTGTATTTTAATGATCTACTGATTAGGCCTGCGTCAAAACCTGGCCCAGCATCTCATCCACCATCAGCAGCATGCGCGGCAGATGGAAGGGGCCCTTGAAGGTGCTGCCCTTGCAGGGCGGCTGGGTCGGCTTGCCGTCGCGGCGCAAATAGCCGTACCACTCGCCGTATTCCGGATCGCTGAAGTATTCCTTGCAGTAGTCAATGGTTTTGATGAACCACTCCAGGTATTCGGGCTTGCCGGTATCGCGGTAGGCCATCAGGGAGGCGATGGCGGTCTCATTATGCGGCCACCACAGCTTCATATCGTGCTCATAGGCTTCCGGTGGCAGGCCCTTGCAGTCGATAAAGTACAAGAGGCCGCCGTACTCCTTGTCCCAGCCTGCGCGGATGGCGTCCAGGAAGAGATCCTGCGTGTCACGGTGCAGCTGGGTATCGCCCAGACGGTTGGCCTCTTCCATCAAGAACCAGGCGCACTCAATATCATGCCCGGGGTTGACGACACGGCCGGCGGTAAACACGTCCTGGAACTCCCCCTTTGGCCCGACGGATTCCAGCGTGCATTGTAAATCCGGCTTCCTGTGATAGGTGAAGATGTCGTGTACGCACTGCGCGGCGCGTTCATCATACAGCGCGGCGTTGTCTGGATCCGCTTTGCGCAGCACACTGGTGAGGTTTAAATAGATCATCGGGTCCGCCAGCGACCGGCCGGTGCGGGTTTCGGGAATGGTCTTGGGCCCCATGCCGGTGGGGTCGTTGATCAGGCCGTGGTTTAGCTGCCAGATGAGCTCATACGCCCGCCTGGCGCGCTCCAGATGCTCCGGCTTTCCGGTTAAAATATAATATTCGGCGTTGGCCATGGCGTAGAAGCCTTCGGAGAAATTGTAGCGGCGCTGGCGCAGGGGCTTGCCGTCCTTGGTGACGGTGAAATACATACGGTCGCCCTTGTCGCGGTTGATGCAGTATTTCTCCATAAAATCAAGGCAGCTCTCCGCCGCTTCGCGCCATTCGGGTTTTTCCCCGTACTGGTTGCACAACTTGGAGAAGGTCCACGCACAGCGGCCCTGCATCCACACGCTCTTGTCGGTGGAGAACACGCGGCCCTGCCGGTCCAGGCAGGTATAGACGCCGCCGTATTCGCCGTCCATCCCGTTGTCCAGCCAGAAGCGGACACAGCGGTCCAGCTCATCCTTGATCCACTGATGAATGCCCCGTAGTTGTTCCTTCATATGAACCTCCTTATCAATAAAACATCCATGCCCGGTTCGGGATGGATGTTGATATGGTTAGATCTCCTCAAAGCTCTTGGCTTTCTTGGAATACTTGCCGGAGGCGAAATGCGCCATCATCGCGGCGTATAAGGCCTCTTCGTTGCCGGCTTCCAGCGCGCGCACGATGTTCTCGTGCTTGATGATGGTGTCGTCCAGGTGCTTGAATTTTTCCTCGGTCTTGAAGTTTTCGTCCACATCCCAGATGGCGTTCATCATGGAGGTGAGGGACTGGTTGCCGATGCGGGAGAAAATGGCCATGTGGAACTCGCGGTCGTGCTCCGTAAAGATGCGCTGCTCCTCCCACTGCTGCTTGATGGCCTCCATGATCTCCCGGATGCGGGCGACGTCCTCGCCTTCCAGGGTTTCAAAAGCCTGGCGCATATAGGCCAATTCCAGCCGTTTTCTGATGTCCAGCATTTCCGCGACGGCGTTGTCCTCCTCCCCTGCGGCGGCGAAGATGACATTTTGGAACACAAAATCCAGGTTAAAGGCCTTGAGCATCGTGCCCCGGCCAGGCTGCGCAGACACCATGCCCAGCAGTTCCATGGACTTGATGGCCTCGCGCAGCACGTTGCGGCTGACGCCCAGCATGTCCACCAGCGCCTGCTCTGTGGGCAGCAAATCCCCCGGTTGCAGGTTGTTTTGTAGGATATAGGCGCGAATCTGGCGGAACACCAGCGAATACAGCTTTTCCCCTCTTCTCTTAA